>NZ_JBFPFS010000040.1:0-72994 GCF_047978125.1 Burkholderia sp. LFS061
GGCGACGGGCGCGGCCGACACCGCATGCGCGGCGCTCGGCAGCGGGCTCGCCGCGGCCGGCGACGCGCTGCTGACGACGGGCAGCGGCGGCCAGATCGTCGTGCTCGCGGATGCGCTGCCGCCCGCGCGGCGCGGGCTGCATCGCTATCGCGCGGCAGCCGGCGGCGGTTATTACACGATGGCCGCGATGCAGAACGTCGGGCTCGCGCTCGAAGCCGTGCGCGGCTGGCTCGGTTATTCGGGATGGGTGGACGCGTATGACGATGCGTTCGCGCAGCCGGCGTCGGAACGGCTGTGCTTCCTGCCCTACCTGACCGGCGAGCGTTCGCCGTGGATGAATCCCGATGCGCGCGGCGGCTGGCTCGGTCTCGGGCTCGGCGACACGCGCGGCGCGATGATGCGTGCCGCGTTCGAAGGCGTCGCGTTCGCGTTGCGCGCGGGGCTCGATGCGATCCGCGATGCCGATCGTCGCGACCCGGTGAAGACGCTGCGTCTCGCGGGCGGCGGCTCGGTCGATCCGCGCTGGCGCCAGTTGCTCGCCGACGCGCTCGGCGCGTCGCTGCACGCGATCGATTGCCCGAATGCCGCGACGCGCGGCGCCGCACTGCTCGCGGGCGTTGCGATCGGACACTGGCGCGAAGATGCGCTGCACACACTGGCGCCGGCCGCGTCGCCGGTCGCCGCGCCGCGCGACGACCGCCTGCTGGCCGCGCGCCACGCCCGCTTCGTCGATCTGTACGCGCGCACGGATGCATGGTTCACGACGGGCGTTTAAACTCGGACACTTGTTCTTTTGCGTCAGCGATGACGCATCGTGGCAAGCCGGCGACCGATTCCCGCTCGCGGTGCGCGGCGGGACCGGCCATCATGGCGAGCACGAGATGCTTTTTCCGTGTCGCGCGCGATGTCGCGCGGCATGGTTTCGACAGCTTTGAACGGGGCCCGGTGCGAATGGGACCTGCGTAAGCGCCGAAGCGCCGCCCCGGGGCAACCTAATTGACAGACAGGAGTGACACGATGAAAACGAAAGCCGCGATTGCATGGAAGGCGGGTGCGCCGCTGACGATCGAGGAAGTCGATCTCGAAGGGCCGCGCGCAGGTGAAGTGCTGATCGAAGTGAAGGCGACGGGCATCTGCCACACCGACTACTACACGCTGTCGGGTGCCGATCCGGAAGGGATCTTCCCGGCGATCCTCGGCCATGAAGGCGCGGGCGTGGTGGTCGACGTCGGCCCCGGCGTCGGCACCGTGCGCAAGGGCGACCACGTGATTCCGCTCTACACGCCGGAATGCCGCGAGTGCAAGTTCTGCCTGTCGCGCAAGACCAACCTGTGCCAGAAGATCCGCGCGACGCAGGGCAAGGGCCTGATGCCCGACGCGACGTCGCGTTTCTCGCTCGACGGCAAGCCGCTGTTCCACTACATGGGCACGTCGACGTTCTCGAACTACATCGTCGTGCCGGAGATCGCGGTCGCGAAGGTGCGCGAGGACGCGCCGTTCGACAAGATCTGCTACATCGGCTGCGGCGTGACGACCGGCGTCGGCGCGGTCGTCTACTCGGCGAAGGTCGAGGCGGGCGCGAACGTCGTCGTGTTCGGCCTCGGCGGGATTGGCCTGAACGTGATCCAGGGCGCGAAGATGGTCGGCGCGGACAAGATCATCGGCGTCGACATCAACCCGAAGCGCGTCGAGCTCGCGAAGAAGTTCGGGATGACGCACTTCATCAACCCGAACGAAGTCGAGAACGTCGTCGACCACATCGTGCAGCTGACCGACGGCGGCGCCGACTACTCGTTCGAATGCGTCGGCAACGTGAAGCTGATGCGCCAGGCGCTCGAGTGCACGCACAAGGGCTGGGGCCAGTCGTTCATCATCGGCGTGGCGGCGGCCGGCGAGGAAATCAGCACGCGTCCGTTCCAACTGGTGACGGGCCGCGAGTGGAAGGGCTCGGCGTTCGGCGGCGCGCGCGGCCGCACCGATGTGCCGAAGATCGTCGACTGGTACATGGAAGGCAAGATCAACATCGACGACCTGATCACGCACACGCTGCCGCTCGAGCGGATCAACGAAGGCTTCGACCTGATGAAGCAGGGCGAGTCGATCCGCTCGGTCGTGCTGTACTGACCGGGAGCGCACCGTCATGCTCGAACTCGTTTCCTCGCATGCGTGCCACGGCGGCGAGCAGCGCTTCTATCGCCACGATTCGACGGCGATCGGCCTGCCGATGAAGTTCTCGGTGTACCTGCCGCCGCAGGCCGCGCACGGCCGCGTGCCGGCGCTGTTCTACCTCGCGGGGCTGACCTGCACCGACGAGACGTTCGCGATCAAGGCCGGCGCGCAGCAATACGCGGCGCAGCACGGCGTCGCGCTCGTGATGCCCGACACGAGCCCGCGCGGCGCGGGCGTGCCGGGGGAGACCGATGCGTGGGACTTCGGCGTCGGCGCGGGTTTCTACGTCGATGCGACCGAAGCGACGTGGTCCACGCATTACCGGATGGAGTCGTACGTAACGGGCGAGCTGCGCGAGCTCGTCGCGGCCGAGCTGCCGATCGAAGGCGCGCGGCTCGGGATCTTCGGGCACTCGATGGGCGGGCACGGCGCGCTGACGCTCGCGCTGCGTCATCCCGGCCTCTACCGGTCGGTGTCGGCGTTCGCGCCGATCGCCGCGCCGACGCGCTGCCCGTGGGGCGAGAAGGCATTCTCGGGTTATCTCGGCGACGATCGCGACGCGTGGAAGGCACACGACGCGAGCGAACTCGTCGCGCGTGCGGATGCGCCGAAGTTCGCGGACGGCATCCTGGTCGACCAGGGCCTCGCCGATCAATTCCTCGCGAACCAGCTGAACCCCGACGTGTTCGAAGCCGCGTGCGCGAAGGCCGGCCAGCCGCTGACGCTGCGCCGCCATCCGGGATACGACCACGGGTACTACTTCATCTCGACGTTCATCGCCGACCACATCGCGCATCACGCGCGCGTGCTCGCACGATGAGCGGGAAGGGAAGCAGGTAACTCACACGGCGCTCCGCACGATCGCGGGTGCATGAAAAAACGCCGGCGCTGCCCTCGGGCACGCCGGCGTTTTGATTGGCATCGGGCGGCGATCCGTCGGGCGGCGATCAGTGGCGCCGCAACAGGCTCGCGCCGTACACGAGCGCCGACAGCGCGGTGATCCAGAAGCTCGTCGGCCAGTCGGTGTGATATGCGAGCGTGATGCCGGCCCACGCTTCGAACAGCGCGAACAGCGCGGCGAGCAGCACGCCCGTCGACAGCCGCGTCGACACGTTCTGCGCGGCCGCGGCCGGCCCGACCAGCAGCGTGAACACGAGCAGCACGCCGACGATCTGCGTCGCGGCGGCCACCGCGAGCGCGCACACCGCGAGGAACAGCATCGACACCGTGCGCAGCGACACGCCCTTGGCTTCGGCCAGTTCGGGCTGCAGCGACGCGAACAGCAGCGGCCGCGCGATCAGCGCGAGCGCGATCAGGCTCACCGCGCCGATGCCGGCCAGCACCGCGAGCGTGTCGTGGCTGACCGCGAGCACGTTGCCGAACAGCAGCGCAGTGACCTGCGTCGCGAACGACGTATAGAAATGCAGGAACAGCAGGCCGAAGCCGAGCGCGCCCGACAGGATCACGCCGATCGCGACGTCGCGGCCCGCGAGCCGTTCGCCGAGCGCGCCCATCCCGATCCCGGCCGCGAGCGTGAAGCCGACCATCCCCCAGATCGGCGAGATGCCGAGCAGCACCGCTCCCGTCGCGCCGGTGAAGCCGACGTGCGACAGCGCATGGCCGGCGAAGGTCTGCCCGCGCAGCACCAGGAAGTAGCCGACGATGCCCGCGAGCACCGCGACGATGCCCGACGCCGCGAAGGCGTTGATCATGAAGTCGTATTCAAACATCGTGCGAATGCCCGGGATGAGCGTGTCCGTGGTGGTGATGGCCGTGTCCGCCGCCGCCGTGCGAGTGGCCGTCGTCGTCCTCGTGTTCGTGGTCGTGCTTCTCGATCTCGACGTCGCCCGACATCACGAAGATCTTGCCGTTCACGCGCATCACGTCGATCGGCGATCCGTAGAGCCGCGACAGCACGGGCTTCGTGATCACCTCGTCGACGGTGCCGAGCGCCGCGACGCCGTTGCCGAGATACAGCACGCGGTCGAGCGCGTTCAGCAGCGGATTCAGTTCGTGCGCGGAGAACAGCACGGTGATGCCGAGCTCGCGCTGCACGTTGCGCACGAGCTCGACCACGCCGCGCTGGTGGTTCGGGTCGAGGCTGATCAGCGGCTCGTCGAGCAGCAGCAGCTTCGGGTTGCCGAGCAGGCACTGCGCGAGCAGCAGGCGCTGCCGCTCGCCGCCCGACAGCTCCGACAGCGGCCGGCGCGCGAGCGTCGGGCCGCCGACGAGGTCGAGCACGCGGTCGACCTCGCGGCGCGTCGCCGCGTTGGTGTGCGGCAGCCCCCAGCGGTGGCCGTCGGCGGCCATCGCGACGAAGTCGTAGCCGCGCATCCGGCGGTTCGCGAGGCCGCTCCTGATCTGCGGCATGTAGCCGATCGACGCGTTGCCGCGCACGACCGGCACGCCGCCGACGGACAGCGTGCCGGCCGAGACGGGCACGAGGCCGAGCACGGCGCGCATCAGCGTCGTCTTGCCCGCGCCGTTCGGCCCGAGCACGCCGACGAATTCGCCGGGTTCGATCGAGAAGCTGACGTCGCGCAGGATCGTGCGTCCGCCCAGTTCGAGCGTGACGCGATCGACTGCGAGTGCGTGGGGAGTGGCGGTCATGTCGTTGCAGTCGTTTATTTCTTGCCGGCCGAAAGCGCGCTGGAGAGCGCATCGAGCTGGCCGGCCATCCATTGCTGGAAGGTCTTGCCGGCCGGCTGCGTCTCGGTGACGCTGACGGCCGGCACGCCGCCGTCGCGCGCGATCTTCAGCATGCGCTTGGTCATCGGCGCTTCGGCCTGGCTGTTGTAGATCAGCACGCGCACCTGCTTCTTGCGCAGATCGTTCTCGAACGCGGCGACGTCCTGCGCGCTCGCCTCGGTGTCGTTCATCGTCGCGAGCTGGAAGCGCTGGTTGCGCATGTCGAGCCCGATCGCGTCGGACATGTAGCCGAATACGGGCTCGGTGGCCGTCACCGGCACGCCCTTGTACTGCGCGCGCAGCGCGGCGACCTTGTCGTCGACGGGCTTCAGCGACGCGACGAACTTCTGCAGGTTCGCGTCGTAGTCGGCCTTGTTCGCCGGGTCGGCGCGGCCGAGCTCGGCCGCGATCGCCCGCGCGGCGGCCGGCATCGTTGCCGGGTCGTACCACAGGTGCGGGTTGTCGCCGGCCTTCTTGCCGACGAGATCGGCGACGACGATCGTCGCGCGCTTCGCCTGCTTCGATGCGCCGAGCAGCTTGCCCATCCACGGATCGTAGTCGGCGCCGTTGTAGATCACGACCTGCGCGTGCTGGAGCGCGCGGGCGGTCTTCGGGCTCGCTTCGAACAGGTGCGGATCCTGGTCGGGATTGCTGAGGATGCTCGTGACGGCGACGTGGCGGCCGCCGATCTGCGCCGCGACATCGCCGTAGAAATTCTCGGCGGCAACGACGTTGACGGTCGCGGCCTGCGCGAACGCGGGCGTCGCGAGCGACAGCGCGGCGGCAGCGGCGGCAAGCCAGCGGACAGGCGACAGGGCGCGCCGCGGCGCGCGCTTCAAGGCAATGGACATGAAACTCCTCGTTGGAAAGGCGGCGCGTGCGCCGCGCGATGCGGCGTCAGCGTTGTGCGGGCTTGCGCTTGCAGTGCCCGCACAGGCCGCTCAGCTCGACGACCTGGTGGTGGACTTCGAAACCGTGCGCCGGCTCGCTCGCGGACAACTGCTTCGCGAGGTCGCCGCCGGGAATCTCGACGGTGTCGCCGCACGAATCGCAGATCAGGAACTGGCCTTCGTGCGGCACGCCGATCTCGCAGCACGCGAAGAACGCGTTCTTCGATTCGATCCGGTGGATGAAACCGTGCTCGACGAGGAAATCCAGCGCGCGATAGACGGTCGTGGGCGGCACGCGGCCGCGCTGCGGTTCGAGTTCGGCGAGCAGGTCGTACGCGCCGATCGGACGTTGCGCGGCCAGCACGCGTTCGTAGACCTGGCGGCGCAGCGGCGTCCACGCGAGCCCGTGCTCGGCGGCGAATGCGTCGGCCCGGGACAGCCGGGCGTCAATGGACGATGAGGTGGCCATGGCGTGAAGCAGGCAGTGAAACGGAGTACGGCGATGATATAACGTATCGCCGCGCCGTGCAGCGCGAATTCCCCATTCCGTCCACGCTCCGTCCCCTTCATTGCCGATCCGGCCGCACCGCACCGCGCGCTCCGCGCCTTGCCGGGCGTGCGCCACGGGCCGGCGCGATGCGCTGTCGTGCCGCAGCGCGTCATAGAAAGCCGTCACGTTGCCTTGACAGCGCGAATCGCGTATCCGATCATTCGATCAATAACAGAGCAATTGATCGGTCTGCGAGCGTTCGCTCACCTCGCGACCGTCGTACAGCAGAACGAACCGGAGACAGCCAGTGAGACTGGAAGACAAGGTCGCGATCCTGACGGGCGCCGCAAGCGGCATCGGCGAGGCGGTCGCGCAACGCTATCTGGACGAGGGCGCGCGTTGCGTGCTCGTCGACGTGAAGCCGGCAGGCGGCTCGCTTGCGCGGCTCATCGAAGCGAACCCCGGCCGCGCGGTGGCCGTCACCGCGGACGTCACGCGCCGCGACGATATCGAGCGGATCGTCGCCACCGCCGTCGAGCATTTCGGCGGCGTCGACATCCTGTTCAACAACGCGGCGCTGTTCGACATGCGCCCGATCCTCGACGAATCGTGGGACGTGTTCGACCGGCTGTTCGCGGTCAACGTGAAAGGGCTGTTCTTCCTGATGCAGGCCGTCGCGCAGCGGATGGTCGAGCAGGGGCGCGGCGGCAAGATCGTCAACATGTCGTCGCAGGCCGGCCGTCGTGGCGAGGCACTCGTTTCGCACTACTGCGCGACCAAGGCCGCGGTGATCAGCTATACGCAGTCGGCCGCGCTCGCGCTCGCGCCGCACCGGATCAACGTGAACGGGATCGCGCCGGGCGTCGTCGACACGCCGATGTGGGAGCAGGTCGACGCGCTGTTCGCGCGCTATGAGAACCGGCCGCTCGGCGAGAAGAAGCGGCTGGTCGGCGAAGCTGTGCCGCTCGGCCGCATGGGCGTGCCGGGCGACCTGACGGGCGCCGCGCTGTTCCTCGCGTCGGCCGACGCCGATTACATTACCGCCCAGACGCTGAACGTCGACGGCGGCAACTGGATGAGCTGACGTGGCGACGCTCGCACGCGCAACCTGCCTGCCGGCCTTCGACGACGCGGCAATGCCGCACGCCGCGGCCGCCTTCGGACGAGGAGGGCACGCCTGATGGCCGCGATCGTCGTCGCCGGCGAACTGCTCGCCGAATTCGTCGCCGCCGAGCGCGGCCAGGGTTTCGATACACCGGGCCTGTTCGCCGGACCGTTTCCGAGCGGCGCGCCCGCGATCTTTGCCGATCAGGCCGCACGGCTCGGCGCGCGCGTCGCGTATGCGGGCTGCGTCGGCCGCGACGCGTTCGGCGACGCGATCGTCGCGCGGCTCGAACGCGACGGTGTCGATGTCGCGCGCATCCGCCGCGTCGCGCGCCCGACCGGCACCGCGTTCGTCGCGTATCGCGACGACGGTTCGCGCAGCTTCGTCTTCAGTCTTTCCACCAGTGCGGCGGCGTGTGTCGATGCATCCGACGTCGATACGGCGATGTTCGACGGCTGTCGTTATTTCCACGTGATGGGCTCGTCGCTGACGAGCGAATCGGCGATCGCGGCAGTCCAGCGCGGCGTGATCGAGGCCGCGCGCGCCGGCGCGAAGGTATCGTTCGATCCGAACGTGCGCCCCGAGATGCTGAGCTTCCGCCCGATGCGCGCGGCGCTCGACGAGATGCTCGCCGCCTGCCACCTGTTCCTGCCGAGCGAAGCCGACCTGCCGTTCTTCTGCGGGCCGCAGCCGGCCGAGCGCGCGATCGCGGGCCTGCTCGCGACGCATCCGCTGCTCGAGCGCGTCGTGCTGAAGCGCGGCGCCGCGGGCAGCGTCGCGTTCGACCGCGCGAGCCGTGCCGAAGCGCCGGCGTTTCCGGTCGACGAAATCGACCCGACCGGCGCCGGCGACTGCTTCGGCGGCACGCTGGTCGCGAGCCTTGTCGCGGGCGTGCCGATCGAGGTCGCACTGCGCCGCGCGAACGCGGCAGGCGCGATCGCGGTCACGCGGCGCGGCCCGATGGAAGGCAACAGCAGCGCGGCCGAGATCGACCGCTTCCTGGCCGAACGAGGTGTGGCATGCCCGGCCTGACGACCGTCGCGGAACGCCCGCGCACCGCGCACGCGGACGCCGTGCTGCGGATGATCTTCGACGCGAACCGCGCGGACGCGCAGCGCGGCATCTATTCGATCTGCAGCGCGCACCGGCTGGTGCTGGAGGCCGCGTGCGAAGCCGCGCGCGCGGACGGCTCGCCGCTTTTGATCGAGGCGACCTGCAACCAGGTGAACCATCTCGGCGGCTATACGGGCATGACGCCCGCCGATTTCCGCCGCGACGTCGATGCGATCGCCGCGCGCTGCGGGCTCGCGCCGTCGGCGCTCGTGCTCGGCGGCGACCATCTCGGCCCGAACCCGTGGCGGCATCGCCGCGCGGCCGATGCGATGCGCGAGGCCGGCGCGATGGTCGTCGCGTATGTCGAAGCCGGTTTCGAAAAGATCCACCTCGATGCGAGCATGGCGTGCGCGGACGATCCGGCGCGGCTCGACGACCGCACGATCGCCGCGCGCGCGGCCGAGCTGTGCCGCGTGGCGGAAGACGCGGCGGCGCGCGCCGGTGTCGCGCCCGTCTACGTGATCGGCACCGAGGTGCCGACGCCGGGCGGCGAAGTCAGCGGCAATCCGGGCGATGCGAACGGCGCGGCGATCGCGCGGATCTCGGTCACGCGCAGCGACAGCATCGCGGCGACGCTCGACGCGCACCGCAGCGCATTCGCGGCGGCCGGGCTCGACGACGCGTGGACGCGCGTCGTCGCGATCGTCGCGCAGCCGGGTGTCGACTTCGACGATCGCCACGTGCTCGACTACGACAGTGCCAAGGCAGCGTCACTTGGCGCGAGTATCCTGCATACACCGCGCCTCGTGTTCGAGGCGCATTCGACCGATTACCAGACCGAGGGCGCGCTCGCCGCGCTCGTGCGCGACCACTTCGCGGTGCTGAAGGTCGGCCCCGCGCTGACGTTCGCGCTGCGCGAGGCGCTGTTCGCATTGACGTTCATCGAGGATGCGTTGATCGACGACGTCGCGCAGCGCTCGCGGTTGCGCGACGTGGTCGATGCCGCGATGCGCGCGCAGCCCGAGCACTGGGCGCCGTACTACCGCGGCGACGAAACCGAGCAGCGGCTCGCGCGCCAGTTCAGCTACAGCGACCGGATTCGCTACTACTGGCTGCAGCCGGCCGTCGCGGCCGCGGTCGAGCAGCTGTTCGGCAATCTCGCGCGGCAGCCGGTGCCCGAGACGCTCGTCGCGCAGTGGCTGCCGGATGTCTACGCGGCGTGCCGCGCGGGCGGGCTCGCGAAGGAGCCGCGCGCGTGGGTGCGCCACCGGATACGCGACGTGATCGCGCACTATGCGCGCGCGTGCGGAATGCAGCGGCCGGCGTGACGGGCCGCGAAGGAAACGCAAGACCGACGACACATCGAACAATCACAGGAGACATGCCATGCAACGAAAGATGCTCGACGCCGCCGCACGCTGCTTCGCCGGAGCCGCGCTCGCGACGGCCGCCTGCGCCGCGTCCGCCGGCACGCTGACGATCGCGACGCTGAACAACCCCGACATGATCGAGCTGAAGAAGCTGTCGCCGGCATTCGAGAAGGCGAACCCCGACATCAAGCTGAACTGGGTGATCCTCGAGGAAAACGTGCTGCGCCAGCGCGCGACGACCGACATCACGACCGGCAGCGGCCAGTTCGACGTGATGGCGATCGGCACCTACGAGACGCCGCAATGGGGCAAGCGCGGCTGGCTCGCGCCGATCACGGGCCTGCCCGCCGACTACGATCTGAACGACATCGTGAAGACCGCGCGCGACAGCCTGTCGTACAACGGCCAGCTCTATGCGCTGCCGTTCTACGTCGAAAGCTCGATGACGTTCTACCGCAAGGACCTGTTCGCGGCGAAGGGGCTGAAGATGCCCGACCAGCCGACCTACGACCAGATCGCCGAGTTCGCGGACAAGCTCACCGACAAGTCGAAGGGCACCTACGGGATCTGCCTGCGCGGCAAGGCGGGCTGGGGCGAGAACATGGCGTTCGTGTCGACGGTCGTGAACACGTTCGGCGGGCGCTGGTTCGACGAGAACTGGAACGCGCAGCTCACGTCGCCCGAATGGAAGAAGGCGATCACGTTCTACGTGAACCTGCTGAAGAAGGACGGCCCGCCGGGAGCGAGCTCGAACGGCTTCAACGAGAACCTGACGCTGACCGCGTCGGGCAAGTGCGCGATGTGGATCGACGCGACGGTCGCGGCCGGGATGCTCTACAACAAGCAGCAGTCGCAGGTGGCCGACAAGATCGGCTTCGCGGCCGCGCCGGTCGCTGCCACGCCGAAGGGCTCGCACTGGCTGTGGGCGTGGGCGCTGGCCGTGCCGAAGACGTCGAAGCAGCAGGACGCCGCGCGCAAGTTCATCGCGTGGGCGACGTCGAAGCAGTACATCGAGATGGTCGGCAAGGACGAGGGCTGGGCGTCGGTGCCGCCGGGCACGCGCGCGTCGACCTATCAGCGCCCCGAGTACAAGGCCGCCGCGCCGTTCTCGGACTTCGTGCTGAAGGCGATCGAGACGGCCGACCCGAACGATCCGTCGCTGAAGAAGGTGCCGTACACGGGCGTGCAGTACGTCGGGATTCCTGAATTCCAGTCGTTCGGCACGGTGGTCGGCCAATCGATCGCTGGCGCGGTTGCAGGGCAGATGACGGTCGACCAGGCGCTCGCCGCCGGGCAGGCCGCCGCCGACCGCGCGGTACGGCAGGCCGGCTACAAGAAGTAACGCGCAAGCAGTCGCGCGGCCCGCGCCGTGCGCCGTCGCGCGCGGTGCGGGCCGGCGAAGCCGAAGGCGGGCAGGCCGTTCGCGCCCGCGCATCAACCGGAGGGACTCCGATCATGCGTCACCTGCGTCTTCCCCTGAGCCACGCGCCGTCGGTCGGCGACGCGTCGTTGCCGCCAGGCGCGCCGCGCCGCGCGCGCGGCGGCGCGAGCTGGCTCGTCTCGCCGTCCGTCGCGGTGCTGCTGCTGTGGATGTCGATTCCGCTCGCGATGACGATCTGGTATTCGTTCTCGCGCTACAACCTGCTGAACCCGGACGTGAAGGGTTTCGCGGGGCTCGACAACTACCGCTTCCTCGCGACCGATCCGTCGTTCCTGCCGGCGATCTGGCACACGCTCGTGCTGATCGGCGCGGTGCTCGCGATCACGGTGGTCGGCGGCGTGCTGATGGCCGTGCTGTTCGACCGCAAGTTCTACGGGCAGGGCATCGCGCGGCTGCTCGCGATCGCGCCGTTCTTCGTGATGCCGACGGTATCCGCGCTGATCTGGAAGAACATGATCCTGCACCCGGTGTACGGGCTCGTCGCGAACGCGATGCGCGCGTTCGGGATGACGCCGGTCGACTGGTTCGCCGATTACCCGCTCACCGCCGTGATCATCATCGTCGCATGGCAATGGCTGCCGTTCGCGTTCCTGATCCTGTTCACCGCGATCCAGTCGCTCGACCAGGAACAGAAGGAAGCCGCGCGCATCGACGGCGCGGGCCCGATCGCGATGTTCTTCTACATCACGCTGCCGCACCTGAAGCGCGCGATCGCCGTGGTCGTGATGATGGAGACGATTTTCCTGCTGTCGATCTTCGCGGAGATCTACACGACGACCGGCGGCGGCCCCGGCGACGCGACCACCAACCTGTCTTACCTGATCTACGCGCTCGGCCTGCAGCAGTTCGACGTCGGCCTCGCGTCCGCGGGCGGCATCATCGCCGTCGTGGTCGCGAACGTCGTGTCGTTCTTCCTCGTGCGGATGCTCGCGCGCAACCTGAAGGGGGAGTACGAGAAATGAGCGACCTGACCTTCGAAGGCCGGCGCGCACCGGCCGTGTTCGACCTCGTGCGGCGCGCGCTGCCCGGCGCGCTCGCGTGGCTGATCGCGCTGCTGCTGTTCTTCCCGATCTTCTGGATGGCGATCACCGCGTTCAAGACCGAGCAGCAGGCATACGCATCGTCGCTGTTCTTCATGCCGACGCTCGACAGCTTCCGCGAGGTGTTCGCGCGCAGCAACTACTTCTCGTTCGCGTGGAATTCGGTGCTGATCTCGGCGGGCGTCACGGTGATCTCGCTGCTGTTCGCGGTGCCGGCCGCCTATGCGATGGCGTTCTTCCCGAACCGCCGCACGCAGAAGGTGCTGCTGTGGATGCTGTCGACGAAGATGATGCCGTCGGTCGGCGTGCTCGTGCCGATCTACCTGCTGTGGAAGAACGCGGGGCTGCTCGACACGGTGTCGGGCCTCGTGATCGTCTACACGCTGATCAACCTGCCGATCGCGGTGTGGATGACCTTCACGTACTTCAACGAGATCCCGAAGGACATCCTGGAGGCAGGCCGCATCGACGGCGCGTCGACGTGGCAGGAGATCGTCTACCTGCTGATGCCGATGGCGCTGCCGGGGCTTGCGTCGACCGCGCTGCTGCTCGTGATCCTGTCGTGGAACGAGGCGTTCTGGAGCATCAACCTGTCGAGCTCGAACGCGGCGCCGCTGACCGTGTTCATCGCGTCGTACTCGAGCCCCGAGGGGCTGTTCTGGGCGAAGCTGTCCGCGGCGTCGCTGCTCGCGGTCGCGCCGATCCTGATCGTCGGCTGGCTGTCGCAGAAGCAGCTCGTGCGCGGGCTCACGTTCGGAGCGGTCAAGTGAGCGCGGCCGGCGAACGTGCGAACGTGCTGATCTGCGATTGCGACGGCGTGCTGATCGACAGCGAGGCCGTCGCCGCCGACGTGATCGTGAGCGAACTCGACATGCGCTGGCCGGGCGTCGATGCGCGTCCGGCCGTGATGCCGCTGCTCGGGCTGCGCATCGAGCGCGTGCTGGCGGGTGCGGGCGACGCCGTCGGACGCACGCTGTCGGCCGACGACGTCGACGCGATCCGCCGCGCGGTCGAGGCGGCCGCCGTCAATGCGCCGATGGTCGACGGCATCGACGCGGCGCTCGGCGCGATTCAGTTGACGACGGCCTGCGCGAGCAACAGCTACCGCGCATACGTCGAGGCGGCGCTTGCGCGCACGGGCCTCGCGCGCTTCTTCGGCGAACGGCTGTTCTGCGCGGATTCGGTCGCGCGGCCGAAGCCGGCGCCGGACGTGTATCTCGCGGCCGCGCGCACGCTCGGCGTCGCGCCCGCGCAGTGCCTCGTCGTCGAGGACAGCGTGACCGGTATCACCGCGGCGGCCGCGGCCGGCATGACCGTGCTCGGCTTCGTCGGCGGCGGGCATGCGTCGGCCGCGCAGATCGACGCGCTGCGCGGCATCGGCGCGCGCCACGTATTCGACGACATGCACGAGCTGCCCGGCTACGTCGCGCGCTGGCAGGCGACGGGCGCGGTGCTGCCGAACTAGCAACGATTGCGCGCCGCGTACCACGCGGCGCATCACGAACGAACGGAGACAGATCATGGCAAGCGTGCTCCTGCGCAATATCGCGAAGCGCTACGACGAAACCGAAGTGCTGCGCAACGTGAACCTCGACATCGCCGACGGCGAATTCGTCGTGTTCGTCGGCCCGAGCGGCTGCGGCAAATCCACGCTGATGCGGATGATCGCGGGCCTCGAGGATATTTCGAGCGGCGACCTGCTGATCGATGGCGCGAAGGTCAACGACGTGCCGAGCGCGAAGCGCGGCATCGCGATGGTGTTCCAGTCGTATGCGCTGTACCCGCACATGACGCTGTACGACAACATGGCGTTCGGCCTCAAGCTCGCGGGCGCGAAGAAGCCGGAGATCGACCAGGCCGTGAAGCAGGCCGCGAAGATCCTGCACATCGATCATCTGCTCGATCGCAAGCCGAAGCAGCTGTCGGGCGGCCAGCGGCAGCGCGTCGCGATCGGCCGCGCGATCACGCGCAAGCCGAAGGTGTTCCTGTTCGACGAGCCGCTGTCGAACCTCGACGCCGCGCTGCGCGTGAAGATGCGGCTGGAGTTCGCGCGGCTGCACGACGAACTGAAGACGACGATGATCTACGTGACGCACGACCAGGTCGAGGCGATGACGCTCGCGGACAAGATCGTCGTGCTGTCGGGCGGCGCGGTGCAGCAGGTCGGCATGCCGAACGCGCTGTATCACGCGCCGGCGAACCTGTTCGTCGCAGGCTTCATCGGTTCGCCGAAGATGAACTTCCTGAAGGGTGCGGTCGAATCGGTCGACGCGGGCGGTGTGCTCGTGCGCTTCGACAGTGGCGAGACGCAGTACGTCGCGGTCGAAGCGGCCGGGCTGCAGCGTGGCGCCGCGGTGACGGTCGGCGTGCGGCCCGAGCATCTGCTGGTAGGCACGGCGGCTGCGGGCGTCGCCGCGCGCACGATGGCCGTCGAGTCGCTCGGCGATGCCGCGTATCTGTACGCGGAGTCGGCGGTCGCTCCGGACGGGCTGATCGCGCGGATTCCGCCGCTCGACACGTATCGCACCGGCGAGGCGCTGCACGTGCATGCGCAGGCCGAGCACTGCCATCTGTTCGACGAGCACGGGCAGGCGTTTCGCCGGCTCGGCGTGCACGCGAAGGCCGCGTGACGGCCGTGATCGGTCAGAAGCGCAGGTTTGCGGCCATGAAGTCGACGAACGCGCGCAGCTTCGGCGTCGGATGGCGGCCCGACGGCCACAGCACGTAGATCGGCGTGCAACTCGCGACGTGTTCGTCGAGCACCGCGCACAGCGTGCCGTCGTCGAGCGCGTCGCGCACGAAGAACTCGGGCAGACACGCGATGCCGAGCCCGCGCAGCGTGAAGCACAGGCGCGCTTCCGCACTGTTGCTGACCATCGAGACGGGCACTTCGGGCGGCGTGCCCGAGCGCGGCACGCGCAGCGGCCAGGTTTCGAGCTTGCCGCTGCTCGGAAAGCGGTAGTGCAGGCAGCGGTGCAGCGCGAGATCGACCGGTGTGCGCGGCGTGCCGTGCCGGGCGAGGTAGTCGGGCGACGCGACGAGGTGCTGGCGGAAATGGCGGAGCAGCCGCGACGACAGCCGTGAATCCGACGGCCGGCCAGTGCGCAGCACCGCGTCGAACCCTTCCTCGACGACGTCGACGAGCCGGTCGCTGAAATCGATATCGAGTTCGATTTCCGGGTACTCGGCCATGAAATCGGCGAGCACCGGCAGCAGCAGCGTGCCGATCGTCGGCAGGCTCACGCGCAGGCGTCCGCGCGGCGCTTCGGCGCTGTGCGTCAGTTCCTGTTCGGCAGCTTCTATCTCGGCGATCACGCGCCGGCACCGTTCGAGAAACCGCGTGCCTTCGGCCGTCAGCGTGATGCTGCGCGTGCTGCGGTGAAACAGCCGCACGTTCAGGCGCGCCTCGAGCCGCGCGATGCGCTTGCCGATCGCCGACGCCGACAGCCCGAGCGCGCGGCCGGCCGCGACGAAACTGCGCGTTTCCGCGACCTGAACGAACACGACGAAACCGCCGAGATTTTCCATGCAAGTTCCCGATTGCGGACGCCAGCGTCCGGATTGTCCGGAACTCTAACCCGGTTTTTCTTCTTGCGTCGGCTCCCTACGATGAACGTTCGTTCACTGTCGAGAGGTCACGCCATGTCATCCCTGCCTGTCACCGTTTCCCGTGCCGAACCGGACGCCGCGCTGCGCCGCCGGCTCGACGACGCGCTCGATCGCGCGCTCGCCGACGAGCGCATCGTCGGCGCGGTCGTGCTGGTCGCGCGCGACGGCGAGCTCCGCCATGCGCGCGCCGTCGGGCTCGCCGATCGCGAAGCCGGTACGCCGATGCGGGAAGACGTGCTGTTCCGGCTCGCGTCGGTCACGAAGCCGGTCGTGACGGCTGCCGCGATGCGGCTGGTCGCGGCGGGGCGCATCGCGCTCGACGAACCCGTCGCGCGCTGGTTGCCCGAATTCTGCCCTGCGCTGCCCGACGGCGCACCCGCCGCGATTACGTTGCGTCATCTGCTGTCGCATACGGCCGGCCTCGGCTACCGCTTCCTCGAAGCCGACGGCGACGGCCCGTATGCGCGCGCCGGCGTGTCCGACGGGATGGATCGTTCGGGCATTTCGCTCGCGGAGAACGTGCGGCGCATCGCCGGCGTGCCGCTGCAGTTCGCGCCCGGCACGTCGTGGGGCTATTCGCTGGCGACCGACGTGGTTGGCGCGCTGATCGAGGCGGTCGACGGCCGGCCGCTCGCCGAGGCGGTGGCCGCGCTCGTCACGACGCCGCTCGGGATGACCGACACCGCGTTCGTCGCGTACGACGCCGCGCGCGTCGCGACGCCTTACGTGAGCACGCCGGGCGCGCCGCGGCGGATGCCGGACACCGATCTCGTGCCGGTATTCGACGGTACGATCGGCATCCGCTTCGAGCCGGCACGCGTGTTCGATCGCGACGCGTGGCCGTCGGGCGGCGCAGGGATGGTCGGCACCGCGCGCGATTGCGTGACGCTGCTCGAGGCGCTGCGCACCGGCCGCGACGGCTGGCTCGAGCGCGCATGGATCGACGAGATGGCGCGCATCCAGCCGGGCGCGCACGAGTTGCCGGATGCGCCGGGTTTCGGTTTCGGGCTCGGCTTTTCGGTGCTGCGAGATCCGGCGGCCGCGCAGTCGCCGGAGTCGGTCGGCACGTGGCGCTGGGGCGGCGCGTACGGGCATGCGTGGTTCGTCGACCGCGCGGCCGGGCTGACGGTCGTCGCGCTGACCAACACGCTGTACGAGGGCATGCACGGGCGCATCGTGACCGACGTGCGCGATGCGGTCTACGGCATCGATACCGGGAGCCGGGCATGAGCGACTGCACGACGTCGATGGCCGAACGGGTTGCCGGCCGGCCCGCGCAGGCGCGCGAGCGCCTGCCGATCGCGAACCTGCTGGCGCTCGCGACGGCCGCCTTCATCACGATCCTCACCGAGGCATTGCCGGCCGGCCTGTTGCCGCTGATGAGCGCCGACCTGCGCGTGCCCGACGCGCTGATCGGCCAGCTCGTGACCGTGTATGCGCTCGGCTCGATCGTCGCGGCGATTCCGCTCGTCGCCGCGACGCGCGCGATGCGCCGGCGCCGCCTGCTGCTTGCGGCGCTGGCCGGCTTCGTCGTGTCGAATGCGCTGACCGCCGCATCGCCGTACTACGCGCTCACGCTTGCCGCGCGCTTCGTCGCGGGCATGTCGGCCGGGCTGCTGTGGGCGCTGCTGGCCGGCTATGCGAGCCGGATGGTCGACGCGTCGCTGCGCGGCCGCGCGATCGCGGTCGCGATGCTCGGCGCGCCGGTCGCGATGTCGATCGGCATTCCGGTCGGCACCGCGCTGGGCGCGGCGCTCGGCTGGCGTGTCGCGTTCGCGTTGATCACGCTCGCGGCGCTCGCGCTGATCGGCTGGATCCGCTGGCGCGTGCCCGATTACCCGGGGCAGCAGGCCGGCGCGCGCGAACCGGTGCTCGGCGTGATGACGCTGCCCGGCGTGCGGCCGGTGCTGACCGTGATGTTCGCGTACGTGCTCGCGCACAACATGCTGTACACGTACGTCGCGCCGTTTCTCGCGGGCGTGCGGATGGGTGCGCAGGTCGATGTGGTGCTGTTGGTGTTCGGCATCGCGTCGCTGGTCGGCATCGCGCTGACGGGCGCGTGGATCGGTGCCGCGCAACGGCGTCTTACGCTTGCCAGTATCGCGCTGTTCGCGCTCGCGGCGGCGATGCTCGGCGCCGGATCGGGGATGGCGATCGTCTATGCCGGCGTGGCGCTGTGGGGGCTCGCGTTCGGCGGCGCGCCGACGCTGTTCCAGACGGCTGCCGCGAACGCGGCGGGGGAGTCTGCCGACGTCGCGCAGTCGATGCTCGTGACGGTGTGGAATCTCGCGATCGCCGGCGGCGGCATCGCGGGCGGGATGCTGCTCGGCGCAACCGGCGCCGGCGCGATTCCGTGGGTGCTCGTCGCGCTGCTGGCGGCCGCGTGGATCGGCGCGTGGCGTGCGCGCCGGCATGCGTTTCCGGCGCCGCGCGCGGCCTGAGCGTCCCGCTGCGGCGTCAGTCCGCCTTCGCGTCGAGCGCAGCGCGCGCGCAGGTTTCGTCGGTGACGAGCCCCGACAGCCAGCCGCCGCGCAGCGCGGCGATCACCGCGTCGCGTTTCTTCGGGCCGCCCGCGAACGCGATCGTCGGGCGCTTCGGCGGCGTGGCGAGCGACACGCTCGTCACGCGCGCGCTGGTCGACACGTCGATCAGCTTGCCGTGCGCGTCGATCGGCATGCCGAGCAGTTCGGCCACCGCGCCGAGCGCGGTCATCTCGTCGAGCTCCTGTTCGGTGATGAAGCCGTCGTCGTAGAGCGGGCAGTGCGGGCCGGTGTTGCCGATCCCGATGAACGCGACGTCGGCCTTGCCCGACAGCGCCTCGACGATCCGGTACAGCCGGTGGTTGCACCACTGCGCGCGTTCCGCGGCGCTGTCGGCGAACAGCGGCGCGGGCAGCAGGAAGTGCTTGCTGCCGGTTTTCTCCGAGATGTACTGCGCGACGTCGTAGCGGTTCGACGAACCGTCGGCCGCGATCGCGCCGACCATCGATACGAGCCGGTGCTGCGGTCGGTCGATCTGCGCGATCTGCGCGACGGCGGCCTTCAGCGTCCGGCCGCTGCTGACGGCGATCACCATCGGCCGCGTCTCGCCCAGATAGCGCTCCATCACCTGCGCGCCGGCGACCGCGAGCTTGCGGTCGATCGCGTCGGGCGCATCGGCATCGACGGGCACGACTTCGCACATCGCGAGGCCGTAGCGTTTCGACAATTGCGCGCCGAGATCGAGACAGTCGGCGAGCTGGTGGTCGACGCGCACGCGGATCAGGTTCTTCTCGACCGCGAACGCGACGAGGCGCTGCGCGACCGGGCGCGACACCTGCAGCTTTTCGGCGATTTCGTTCTGCGTGTCGCCCGCGACGTAATAGAGCCACGCGGCACGCGTGGCGAGATCGAGTTTTTCTGAGGACTTGGACACGATAGCGATTCGGTTCGGATCTGGGGGCCGCCCCGCGGGCCGGCCGGCGGGCCGCGCGACGGCATCCACTGTACCGCATGTGTTGCGCGCGGCCGACGGTCGGTGCGCGCCGCCGCGACGGGGCTTACGCGAGCCGCGTGCGCGACGGTTCGTACAGCGGGCGCACGTGGCGGTACAGCGTGCGGAACGCGTCGAGGCGTTCGCGCAGCAACGCATGGCGGGCCGCGTCCGGCGCGTATTCGGCGCGCACCGGCGGCTTGGTCAGCACCGTCTGCGGATCGCCGCCGACGGCCAGCCAGCCGAGCCGCGCCGCGCCGAGCGCGGCGCCCGTTTCGCCGCCGCCGATCTGGCGCGTGCGCACGTTCAGCGCATCGGCGATCAGTTGCGCCCAGAATGCGCTGCGCGCGCCGCCGCCGATCAGCGACAACTGGTCGGTTTCGACGCCGGCCGCATGCAGCGCGTCGAGGCCGTCGGCGAGGCCGAGCGTCACGCCTTCGAGCACTGCGTAGCCGAGATGCGCGCGTTCGGTCGCGTGCGTCATCCCGAAAAACACGCCCTGCGCATACGGATCGTTGTGCGGCGTGCGTTCGCCGGACAGGTAGGGCAGGAACAGCGGCGCCGTCGCGAGCGCGTCGGCGTCGAGCGCCTCGACTTCGGCGAGCAGCGCGGGCTCGTCGGTGCCCGTCAGCTTGCAGACCCAGCGCAGGCAGCTCGCGGCCGACAGCACGACGCTCATCAATTGCCAGCGATCGGGAATCGCATGGCAGAACGCATGCACGGCCGACGCGGGATTCGGCATGAAGCGGTCGCCGACCACGCTCAGCACGCCCGACGTGCCGAGCGACACGAAGCCGTCGCCCGCGTGGATCGCGCCGATGCCGAGTGCGCTCGTCGCATTGTCGCCGCCGCCGCCCGCCACCACGACGGCCTCCGACAGCCCGAGCTCGCGCGCGACATCGGCGCGCAGCGTGCCGGACGGCGCATTGCCCTCGACGATGCGCGGCATCTGGTCGCGTGTCATCCCGCACGCGGCGAGCAGCGCGTCGGACCAGTCGCGGCGCGCGACGTCTAGCCACAGCGTGCCGGCCGCGTCCGACGGGTCGGACACCTTCGCGCCGGTCAGCCGGAATCGCAGGTAGTCCTTCGGCATCAGCACGCATGCGGTTGCCGCGAACACGTCGGGTTCGTGCTTCGCGACCCACAGCAGTTTCGGCGCGGTGAAACCCGGCATCGCGAGATTGCCGGCGAGGGCGTGGAGATCGGGCGCGCGTTCGGTGAGCAGCGCGCATTCGTCGGCGCTGCGCATGTCGTTCCACAGGATCGCGGGGCGCAGTAGGCGGTCGTCGCGGCCGAGCAGCACGGCGCCGTGCATCTGGCCAGACAGGCCGATGCCGCGCACCTGCGCGAACGCTTGCGGATGCCGTTCGCGCAGCGCCGCGAGCGCGGCGAGCGTGCCTTGCCACCAGTCGTCCGGATGCTGTTCGGCCCAGCGCGGATGCGGCCGCGACACGGTGAACGGCGAGCCGGCGGTGCCGACGACCGCACCGTCCGGGGCGAGCAGCAGCACCTTCACTTCCGAGGTGCCGAGGTCGATGCCGAGATACATGAGCGATCCGTTCCGTCAGAGAGGAGCCGCTACTTTAGCCGTGCCGCACGGCATGTGCCAAGCGGGTTTGCCCGGCCGCGCGGCCGGGCGCCGGCTGGCGCGCGTCAGCGCTGCGCGAGCCATGCGTCGACGCGGGCGAGCGCGGCGCGCAGCGCCTCGAACAGCGCGGCGTTGCCCGCGAGCGAGCCCCACAGCGGGCGGCTCGCGCACAGCGCGACGGCCGGGTCGTCGGCGTCGACGATCGCGCGTGCGGCGCTTTCGTCCATCACGCCGTCCTGGTACGCGTACGGCAGCGTGCCGCGCGCCCAGCGTTCAAGAAAGCGCAGGAACAGCGCGGGCAGCACGGCGGTGGCGACCGGCGCCGCGCCGCCGCGCGCGAACGATTCGACGAGCGTCGGCGCGATGAAGCCGGGGATCTTCGAGAAGCCGTCGGCCGCGACGCGCTGGTTCGTGTCGAGCACGTACGGGTTGCCGAAGCGCTCGAGCACGACGTCGCGGTAGCGCGCGAGATCGAGCGGGCTCGGGGTGAGGCAAGGGATCACGTCCTGCGTCACGTAGTCGTGCGCGAAGCGGCGGATCGCCGCGTCGTGCGTGCCTTCGTGGATATACGTGTAGCCCGCGAGCGTGCCGGCCCACGCGATGCAGCTGTGCGTCGCGTTGAGGATGCGGATCTTCGCTTCCTCGTACGGGTGCACGTCGTCGACGAGTTCCGCGCCGGCCAGCTCCCAGCGCGGCCGGCCGGCCGCGAAGCGGTCCTCGATCACCCACTGGATGAACGATTCGCCCATCACCGGGCATGCGTCGTCGATGCCGGTGGCCGCCAGCACGCGTTCGCGCACGTCGGCGGTCGGGCGCGGCGTGATGCGGTCGACCATCGCGCTCGGCGTCGCGACGTTCGCGTCGAACCACGCGAGCAGGTCGGCTGCCCCGCGCCGTTCGAGGAATTCGCGCATGCCCGCGCGAAAGCGCGCGCCGTTGTTGCGCAGGTTGTCGCAGCTCTGCAGCGTGAGCGGGCCCGCGCCGCGCTGCATGCGTTCGGCGAGCAGCGCCGCGAGCGCGCCGTACAGCGTCGTGCGCGCGCCCTGCAGGTCGGCCGCGAGATCGGCGTTCGCGACGTCGAGCCGGTTGTGTTCGTCGAGGTAGTAGCCGCCTTCGGTGACGGTGAACGACACGATCCGGCAGGCCGGATCGGCGCCGGCGTCGATCAGCGCGGCGAGGTCGATCGACCAGGGCAGCACGCGCGTGATCGCGCGGATCGTCTCGTACGCGCGCTCGCCTTGCGGCGTGACGGTTTCGAGCGTGTATTCGCCGTGCTGCGCGGCGAGCGCGACCATCGTCGCGCGCATGTCGTCGCGGATGTTGCCGACGGTCAGCGACCAGCGTTCGTCGGCCGGCACGGCCGCGTTCACGCGATGCAGATACCACGCCTGGTGCGCGCGGTGAAACGAGCCCGCGCCGATGTGCAGCAGCACGGGCGCGCGGGCGGTGGGCGATTCGCTCATCCGGTGTCTCCTGTTCGTGCCAGTCTTTCCTGTCGACTAGATCATTTGCTCTTCATGCGAGCGAATGATCGTATTCGGGCGAGCGAAAGTCAAGGCGGGGAGACGGCATTTCGATGGTGCGCTGCGGCGGCGCGCGGGTGGCGCGGGAACGGAGGCGAAGGGGCGCGAACAGGCGGCCGGTAGGGAACGGGTGTCAGCGCCCTTCGCGCGTGAGCGCGACGAGTTCGTCGAGCAGCTTGCCGGCCGGCCCCGGCAGGATCCCGTGGCGACGCCGGAACGCGGTGAGCGTGCGCACTGCGACGACCTCCTGCACCGGCAGCGTGTCGATCGTGCCGGCGGCCTGCTCGGCGCCGTACATCGGCTCGGCCATCCAGCTCAGGAAACCGGCATGCGCGACGAGGCTCTTCAGCGTCGTGACCGAGCGCGTTTCGACCGCGATGTCGGGCAGCGCGAGCCCGTGTGCGTCGAAGGTCGCGCGCATGTGGTCGAACGGTGCGGTGCCGCGCGGCGGAATCGCCCAGCGCGCGTGCAGCGTGTCGACGAGCGTCGGCGCGCGGCCGAGCGTGCGCAGCGGATGGTGCGGCGCCGCAACGATATGGCTGCGATCTTCCCAGCGGCACTCGGGAATCGCGACGATCTCGTCGGTGTCGGGCCCGTGCGCGGACAGCGCGAGATCGATCTCGTGCTTGTTCAATCCGTCGGCGAGGCGGTCCCACACGCCTTCGAGGATCTCGACGCGCAGGTTCGGCCAGCGGTCGAGCACGCGGCCGACCGCGACCGGCAGCACGAGGCTCGCGATGCTGCCCACCGTGCCGACCTTGATCGTGCCCTTCGCGAACCCGCGCATTGCGTCGAGTTCCTCGCGCGCGTGCTCGGCCTCGTGCTGCAGCAGCGTCGCGTGCGGCAGCAGCGCGTCGCCGAACGCGGTGAGCTGCACGCCCTTCGAATGGCGCTCGAACAACGGCGCGCCGACCTGGTCCTCGAGCCGCTTCAGGATCCGGCTCAGCGCCGGTTGCGTGACGTGCAGCGCATCGGCCGCGCGGCCGAGGCTGCCGCACGCGACGATCGTCGTGAAGGCGCGCAATTGTCGGAGATCGAAAGTCATGCCGGAATGTAATGGCTTATCGCAAAAAATACAGTATCCGAGAATGGCTTGCGCTTCGATACTGTGGAAACCGCCAAGCCATCGAGGAGCGCCGAGCATGTCCGGCCATTTGCCCCCATCCGCCGCATCGATCACCGTTCGCGATGCGGTCATCGACCTGCTTCGCCAGTTCGGCATCGACCGCGTGTTCGGCAATCCCGGTTCGACCGAGCTGCCGATGTTTCGCGACTTCCCGGCCGATTTCCGCTACGTGCTCGGCTTGCACGAGGCCGTCGTGGTCGGGATGGCCGACGGCCATGCGCAGGCCACCGGCAATGCGGCGGTCGTCAACCTGCATTCGGCGGCGGGCGTCGGCAACGCGATGGGCAATCTCTTTACCGCGTTCAGGAACCGCACGCCGCTGATCGTCACCGCAGGCCAGCAGGCGCGCGCGATCTTGCCGTTCGACCCGTTCCTCGGCGCGACGCAGGCCGCCGAACTGCCGAAGCCATACGTGAAATGGAGCATCGAGCCCGCGCGTGCGCAGGACGTGCCGGCCGCGATCGCGCGGGCTTACCGCATCGCGATGCAGGAGCCGCGCGGGCCCGTGTTCGTGTCGATCCCGGTCGACGATTGGGACCAGCCGGCCGAGCTGCTGCCGCGGCGCGACGTCAGCAGCGTCGTGCGGCCCGATCCCGACGCGCTCGCGCGGCTCGGCGACGCGCTCGACGCCGCGCGGCGTCCCGCGTTCGTGGTCGGCGCGGCCGTCGATCGCGCCGGTGCGTGGGACGACGTCGTGCGGCTCGCGGAGCGGCACCGTGCGCGCGTATACGTCGCGCCGATGTCGGGGCGCTGCAGCTTCCCCGAGGATCATCCGCTATTCGCCGGCTTCTTGCCCGCGATCCGCGAGAAGATCGTCGCGCGGCTCGACGGGCACGATCTCGTGTTCGCGTTCGGCGCGCCTGCATTTACCTACCACATCGAAGGCTCCGGCCCGCACGTGCCGCCGGGTGCGGCACTCGTCCAGCTCGTCGACGATCCGGGCGTTGCCGCGTGGACGCCGTCGGGCGACGCGGTCGTCGGCAACCTGCGGCTCGCGGCGCGCGACCTGCTGGCACGGCCGGCGCCTCCCGAGCGGCCGATGCCCGCGCCGCGCCCGCCGCGCGCGCGCGTCGACGCACCGGCCGCCAGCGAGCGCATGTCGGCCGCGTTCGCGCTGCAGACGCTCGCCGACGTGCGCGACGCACAGGACATCGTCGTCGAGGAAGCGCCGAGCGCGCGGCCCGTGATGCAGGAACACCTGCCGTTCACGCGCAGCGGCACGTTCTACACGATGGACAGCGGCGGGCTTGGCTACGGGATGCCGGCGGCCGTCGGCGTCGCGCTCGCGCAGCCGGGCCGGCGCGTGATCGGGCTGATCGGCGACGGGTCGAGCCTGTATTCGATCCAGGCACTGTGGAGCGCCGCGCAGCTGAAATTGCCGATCACGTTCGTGATCCTGAACAACCGGCGCTACGCGGCGCTGCAGGATTTCGCGCCGGTATTCGGCTTTGGCCCCGGCGATCCCGTGCAGGGCACCGATCTGCCCGACCTGGATTTCGTCGCGCTCGCCGAAGGGATGGGCTGCCGCGGCGTGCGGGTCGCCGATGCGGCGCGCCTGCGCGACACGCTGACCGACGCGCTGCATGCCGCGACGCCGGTCGTCGTCGAAGTCGAGATTGCCTGACGCGCGACGCGCGTCTTTCCGGAGACTCCATGCAAACCGTATCGATGCTGATCGGCGGCGAACGCCGCCACTCATCCAGCGGCGCGACCTTCGTGCGCCGCAACCCGCTCGACGGCGAAATCGCGTCCGAGGCGCCCGCGTGCACCGTCGACGATGCGCGTGCGGCGGCCGACGCGGCCGCGCGCGCCTTTCCCGAATGGGCCGCGCTCGGCCCCGGCTCGCGCCGCGCGCTGCTGCTGAAGGCGGCCGCCGCGCTCGAAGCGAAGCATGAACAGTTCGTCGCCGCGATGGCGGCCGAGACGGGCGCATCCGCGCTGTGGGCCGGCTTCAACGTGCACCTTGCCGTGAGCGGGCTAGTCGAGGCCGCATCGCTGACCACACAGGTCGGCGGCGAACTGATTCCGTCCGACGTGCCCGGGTCGCTCGCGATGGGCGTGCGGCAACCGGCCGGCGTGGTGCTCGGCATCGCGCCGTGGAACGCGCCGGTGATCCTCGCGACGCGCGCGCTCGCGCTACCGCTCGCGTGCGGCAACACGGTCGTGCTGAAGGGCTCGGAGCTGTGTCCCGTCACGCACGGGCTGATCGTCGAGGCGCTGCAGGAGGCTGGATTGCCGCCGGGCGTCGTCAACTTCGTGACGAATGCGCCCGACGATGCGGGTGCCGTCGTCGACGCATTGATCGCGCATCCGGCCGTGCGCCGCGTGAATTTTACCGGCTCGACGCGCGTCGGCAGGATCGTCGCCGAAGCATGCGCGCGCCACCTGAAGCCGTCGGTGCTGGAGCTTGGCGGCAAGGCGCCGTTCGTCGTGCTCGACGATGCCGATCTCGACGCGGCGGTCGCGGCCGCCGCGTTCGGCGCGTTCGCGAATTCCGGGCAGATCTGCATGTCGACCGAGCGGATCGTCGTCGACGCGTCGATTGCCGATGCGTTCGTTGCGAAGCTTGCCGACAAGGCCGCGTCGCTGCCGCTCGGCGACCCGCGCAACGGCCCCGTCGTGCTCGGCTCGCTGATCGACATGAAGGCCGTCGAGCGCTGCAACGCGCTGATCGACGATGCGCTCGCGCACGGCGCGACACTGCTGTGCGGCGGCAAGGCCGACAGCACGCTGTTCCCGGCGACGCTGCTCGATCGCGTGACGCCGGCGATGCGCATCTATGCGGAAGAATCGTTCGGCCCCGTGAAGGGCATCGTGCGCGTCGACGGCGAGGCTGCGGCGATCCGCTGCGCGAACGACAACGCGTTCGGGCTGTCGTCGGCCGTGTTCAGCCGCGACGTCGCGCGCGCGATGCGCGTCGCGGCACGCATCGAATCGGGCATCTGCCACGTGAACGGCCCGACCGTGCACGACGAGGCGCAGATGCCGTTCGGCGGCGTGAAGGACAGCGGCTTCGGCCATTTTGGCGGCAAGGCCGGCATCGCGGCGTTCACGGATTTGCGCTGGATCACCGTGCAGACCGCGCCGCGCCACTATCCGTTCTGACGAGGCCACCGACGATGAGAATCGCAATTCTGGGCGCGGGCGCGATGGGCTCGCTGTTCGGCGGGCTGCTGGCCGAAAGCGGCGAGGCCGTCACGCTGATCGACGTGAACGACGCGCATCTCGATGCGATCCGTCGCGACGGGCTGCGCATCGACGACGATCGCGGCGAACGCCGCATCCGCGGATTGCGGGCCGTGCGGCCGGAAGCCGCGAATGCGGACGCGGCCGCATCGCCCGATGCATCGTTCGACTTGCTGATCGTTTTCACGAAATCGCTGCATACGCGCGCGGCGCTCGACGGCGTGCGCGCGCTGCTGACGTCGCATACGCACGTGCTGACATTGCAGAACGGGCTCGGCAACGTCGAGACGCTGAATGCGTTCGTGCCGCTCGAACGTATCCTGGTCGGCGTGACGACGTGGCCGGCCGACGCCGCGGGGCCCGCGCACGTTCGCTCGCACGGCGCGGGCACGATCCGCATGATGACGGCCGACGGCCACGCACACCCGTTCGCGACGGCCGTGGCCGATGCGCTGTCGCGCGCGGGGCTCGCATGCACGCTCGACGCCGACGTGTGGGCCGCGATCTGGGAGAAGGTCGCGTTCAACGCTGCGCTCAACACGCTGTGCGCGGTGACCGGCTGTACGGTCGACCAGCTCGGCAACCATCACGACGGGCCGCGGCTCGCGCTCGCGATCGCAGCCGAGACGGCCGCCGTCGCCCTCGCGAACGGAATCGCCGTCGACGGTGAACGCATCGCGCGCAACGTCGAACACGCAATCGGCGAGCATCGCGGCCATCGCCCGTCGATGCTGCAGGACGTGCTCGCGGGCCGCCGCACGGAAATCGACGCGATCAGCGGCAAGGTCGTCGCGGCCGCGCGCGAAGCGGGCGTCGCGGTGCCGCATACCGAGACGCTGCTCGCGCTCGTCCGGCTGATCGACGCACGGGTGAACTGAACATCGGGCCGGCGGCGCGGCTTGCGCCGCACGACGATACGAGCCGTCGCGCGCAGGCGATGGCGCCGGATCGAGACGGGTTGAAAAGACACCGGCGCCGACGCATTGACGCCGGCCGACCGCGCAGTACGAGATCCGGGCACGCGCCGACGCGCCAGCCCGGACAACAGGAGACGCCATGAAAGCCATCGAATGCCGTTGTCTTGCCGCGCGCCGTTCGCGCACGTTGCCGCCGACGCGCGGCGCACGGGAGGTCGCATGAGCACGCGCGACGGATTGCCGCCGCCGTCGGTCGACATCGGCACGACGCTCGACGACGGGCCGTTCACGACGATGCAGCGCTGCGTGGTGCTGCTCGCCGCGCTCGCGATCGTGCTCGACGGCTTCGACGGCCAGTTGATCGGTTTCGCGATTCCGGTGCTGATCCGCGAATGGGGTATCACGCGCGGCGCGTTCGCGCCGGCCGTCGCGGCCGGGCTGATCGGGATGGGCATCGGCAGCGCGTGCGCGGGGATCGTCGCGGACCGCTTCGGCCGCCGCCAGGCCGTGATCGGCAGTGTGTTCCTGTTCGGCGTCGCGACCTGCGCGATCGGCTTCGCGCCCGACGTCGCGGCGATCGCGATGCTGCGCTTCTGCGCGGGGCTCGGAATCGGCGGCGCGCTGCCGACTGCCACGACGATGACGGCCGAATACACGCCCGCGCGGCGCCGCACGATGATGGTGACCGCGACGATCGTCTGCGTGCCGCTCGGCGGGATGCTGGCCGGCCTATTCGCGCACGAGGTGCTGCCGCGCTACGGCTGGCGTGGGCTGTTTTTCGCGGGCGGCGCGCTGCCGCTCGTGCTCGGCTTCGTGCTCGTGCGTGCGCTGCCCGAATCGCCGCGCTATCTCGCGCGGCGTCCCGCGCGCTGGCCGGAACTCGGCGCGCTGCTCGCGCGGATGCAGCGGCCGATCGCGCCGGGCACCGTGTTCACCGATACGAAAGACGCACGCGCACCCGGCGGCCGCGGCGGCTTCGGCGCGCTGTTCGCGAGCGGCCAGGCGCGCGACACGATCGCGCTGTGGTGCGCGTTCTTCATGTGTCTGCTTGCTGTCTACGCGGCGTTCAGCTGGCTGCCGACGATGCTGGCCGCGAGCGGGCTGAGCGTGTCGGTCGCGGGCGCGGGGCTCACCGCGTACAACCTCGGCGGCGTGATCGGCGCGCTGCTGTGCGCATGGGCGATCGCGCATGCCGGGTCGCGCTGGCCGCTCGCGCTGTGCAGCATCGGCGGCGCGGCGAGCGCAGTGTGGCTGATGGGAGTCGATGCGAGCCGCCACACGAACTGGCTGATCGTCGGGCTCGGCCTGCACGGGCTGTTCGTCAACGCGGTGCAGTCGACGATGTATGCGCTTTGTGCGTACATCTACCCGACGGCGGTGCGCGCGACGGGCACCGCGAGCGCGCTCGCGTTCGGCCGGCTCGGCGCGATTCTCAGCGCGTTCGCGGGCGCGATCGTGATCACGGCGGGCGGTGCGGGTGCGTACCTGACGATGCTGGCCGCGGCGATGGGCGTCGTGTGCATCGCGCTGCTCGCGGTGCGGCGGCACATTCCGCGGCTGTCGCGCGCGCAGTCGGTGCCGCGCGACGGGGAGGAGTTGGCCCACACGTCGTCGTGACGTGCGGGCGCATCGCGTGCGTCGTGTGCGTTAGAGCGTGGTGCGCACGTGCCAGAGCTCGGGGAACAGCACGACGTCGAGCATCTTGCGCAGATACGGCGCGCCGCTGGTGCCGCCCGTGCCCTGCTTGAAGCCGATGATGCGCTCGACGGTCGTCACGTGACGGAAGCGCCACTGGCGGAACGCGTCCTCGAGATCGACCAGTTCCTCGGCCATCTCGTACAGCTCCCAGTGCTGCTGCGGGTGTCGGTACACCTCGAGCCACGCGGTTTCGACCGTCTCGTCGTGACGCGTCGGCTGCGTCCAGTCGCGCTCGAGTCGCTCCGGTGCGATCGGGAACCCGCGCCGCGCGAGCAGGCGCACGACCTCGTCGTAGAACGACGGCGCTTCGAGCGTCGCGCGCACCTGTTCGAGGATGTCGGGCCGGTGCGCATGCGGCTGCAGCATCTGCACGTTCTTGTTGCCGAGCAGGAATTCGAGCTGGCGATACTGGTAGGACTGGAAGCCCGACGACTGCCCGAGATACGGCCGCATCGCCGAATACTCTGACGGCGTCATCGTCGACAGCACGTTCCACGCCTGCACGAGCTGCTCGAGGATGCGCGACACGCGCGCGAGCATCTTGAATGCGGGCGGCAACGCATCGGAGCGCACCGCGTCGAGTGCGCCGCGCAGCTCGAACAGCGCGAGCTTCATCCACAGCTCGCTCGTCTGATGCTGGATGATGAACAGCATCTCGTTGTGATCGGGCGACAGCGGATGCTGCGCGTCGAGGATCGAGTTCAGCGACAGGTAGTCGCCGTAGCTCATCGACTTCGAGAAATCGAGCTGCGCGTTGTGCCAGCCGGCTTGGCCCGAGGCATCGCCCGGCACGTGCGGCGCTTCGTGTGCCGCTTGCGCCGAATGTACCGGTTGCGCGGCGCGTGCGCCCGAGAACGGGCAGCCCGCCGGCGCTTCGTCGCCGGGTGGCTGCATATGACCAGAATTCACGACTTTCTCCAGGATTGAATGACGGGGGCGCGGCGCGTTATCTGCACGTCACTGGCGCGCGCCGGGCAAAACCGGTCAGGTCACCGCGCCGCGTTCGGCGAACTCGGGCGCCTTCCACGCGTCGGTGGCCAGGATGTCGCGCAGTGTCTCGACGGCATCCCACACGTCGACGAAGCGCACATAGAGCGGCGTGAAGCCGAAACGCAGCACGTACGGCTCGCGGTAGTCGCCGATCACGCCGCGCGCGATCAGCGCCTGCATCACTTCATAGCCGTGCGGATGCTCGAAGCTCGCCTGCGAGCCGCGCTGATGATGCGAGCGCGGCGTGACGAGCTTCAGCGACAGGCCCGCGCAGCGCGCTTCGACGAGCGCGATGAACGCGTCGGTCAGCGCGAGCGACTTGCGGCGGATCGCCTGCATGTCGGTCTGCAGGAACACGTCGAGCCCGCATTCGACCATCGACATCGACACGATCGGCTGCGTGCCGCACAGGAAGCGCGCGATGCCCGGATCGGGCGCGAAGCCCGGCTGCATCGCGAACGGCGCGCGGTGGCCCCACCAGCCGGACAGCGGCTGCGAGAAGTGCGCGTGATGGCGCTGCGGCACCCACACGAACGCGGGCGAACCGGGGCCACCGTTCAGGTACTTGTACGTGCAGCCGACCGCGCCGTCCGCGCGCGCGCCGTTCAGGTCGACCGGCACCGCGCCGGCCGAGTGCGCGAGATCCCACAGCATCAGCGCGCCAGCGTCGTGCACGAGCTGCGTGACGGCCGGCATGTCGTGCATGTAGCCGGTGCGGTAGTTCACGTGCGTGACCATCGCGACGGCCGTGTCCGCGCCGAGCGCGTCGGGCAGGTCGGCCGGATCGTCGATCAGGCGCAGCTCGTAGCCGCCGCCGAGTTGCTCGATCAGCCCCTGCGCGATATACAGGTCGGTCGGGAAGTTCGAGCGTTCCGACACGATCACGCGGCGCTCGGGCGCGCGCTCGGCCTGATGACGCAGCATCGCCGACAGCACCTTGAACAGGTTGATCGAGATGGTGTCGGTCACGACCGTTTCGCCGGGCGCGCCACCGATCAGCGTCGCGAGCTTGTCGCCGAGACGGCGCGGCAGCGCGAACCAGCCGGCCGTGTTCCAGCTGCGGATCAGCCCTTCGCCCCATTCGGCGCCGATCACCTGCTGCGCGCGGGCGGCCGACGCGCGCGGCTGCGCGCCGAGCGAGTTGCCGTCGAGGTAGATCACGCCGTCGGGCAGCGCGAACTGGTCGCGCAACGGGGCGAGCGGGTCGTCGCGGTCGAGCGCGAGCGCGTCTTCACGGGTCTTGATCATGATGTGGGGTCGTAGGTCGGGGTAATCAGGAAGCATGCGCGGGCAGCGCGCGCAGCACCGCGCGCACGGGGCTCGCGTCGAGTGTCGCGAACTTCAGCGGCAGTGCGATCAGTTCGTAGTCGCCGGGCGGCACGTCGTCGAGCACGATGCCTTCGAGGATCGCCATCCGGTGCGCACGCACGCGGTGATGCGCATCCATCGTCTTCGATTCCTGCGGGTCGAGCGACGGTGTATCGATGCCGATCAGCTTCACGCCATGTGCGGCGAGCAGGTCGATCGTTTCAGGCGCGACTGCGCAGAAGCCGGGGTCCCATTGCGTGACCGGCGCTTGCGCACAGGTGCGCAGCAGCACGCGCGGCGGCACGCCGTCGAGCGCGGCCGCGATATCGGCCGGCTGCACGACGGGCGATGCGCCGATGCAATGGATCACGCGGCACGGGCCGAGATAGGTGTCGAGCGGCACGGCGCCGATCGGCGCGCCGTCGGCGTCGTAGTGCAGCGGCGCGTCGCAGTGCGCGCCCGTATGCGGCGACAGCGTCAGACGCGCGACGTTGACCGGCGAGCCGGCCTCCATTCGCCACACGCGTTCGACGGAAACCGGCGTATCGCCCGGCCACACGGGGGTGGCGGGGCTGACAGGCGGCGAGATGTCCCAGAGTGTGTCCATGGCATGACGAATCGGTGAGTCGATGCTTCGAATGATAGGTGGACGCTCGCAGAAAGTGCTTGCGAAATAAACATGGACAATCCGCCGGATTGGCAGATAATTCGACTGAGAGGGAAAACGGGGACCAAAAATGCATGCGATCACGCTCGATGCCACCGACTGCCGGATTCTGGCGGTACTGCAGGAGGAGGGCAGAATCAGCAATCTCGATCTGGCGGAACGGATTTCGCTTTCGCCATCCGCCTGCCTGCGCCGCATGCGCCTGCTCGAGGAGCAGGGCGTGATCGAGCACTATCGCGCGTGCCTGAGCCGCGAGAAGCTCGGCTTCGAGCTCGAGGCGTTCGTGCAGGTATCGATGCGCAACGAAGAGAATCAATGGCACGAGCGCTTCGCGGAAGCGCTGCGCGAATGGCCGGAGGTGGTCGGCGCGTTCGTCGTGACGGGCGAGAGCCACTATCTGCTGCGCGTGCTCGCGCACAACCTCAAGCACTATTCGGATTTCGTGCTGAACCGGCTCTACAAGGCGCCCGGCGTGATGGACATCCGTTCGAACATCGTTCTGCAGACGCTGAAGGACGAAGCCGGCGCGCCGGTCGGGCTGGCGCGCACGGGCGCGATCAAAGCGGTGTAAGGCCGTGGAAGCCGCCGCCGTGGAACACGAGCGGCGGTGTCTCGTCCGAAGCGGCGCGCACGCCGCAGCGTTCCACTTCGCCGACGAAGATCACGTGGTCGCCTTCGTCGTAGCGGCTGCGGTTGTGGCATTCGAACCACGCGAGCGCGCCGTCGAGCACGGGCATCCCCGAATTGCCGGCCACATGCGCGATTCCTTCGAAGCGGTCGCCCTTGTAGGTCGAGAAGCGCTTGCACAGGTCGAGTTGCGACGCCGCAAGCACGTTCACCACGTAATGACTGTTGCCGCGAAACACCGGCGTCGACGCCGATTTGTGCGCGAGGCTCCACAGCACGAGCGGCGGATCGAGCGATACCGAGTTGAACGAGCTGGCGGTGATGCCGATCAGTTGCCCGGATGGTGCGCGCGTCGTGATCACCGTCACGCCCGTCGCGAACTGGCCGAGCGCCTGGCGGAAGGCGGCCGCGTCGAAATCCGGCGGATTGGCGCGGCTCATCGGGCGGCCATCCGGAACGAAACGGGCGGGCGCGGCGCGACGCAGGTGTGACGGGCGCGGCGGACGAAAGGCGACAAGGCGGTCGATTGGGAAGTGGTGCGCATGGCCCGATTTTAGCGGAATCGGGGCCGCCGGGCCCGGCCGGACGGCGCATCGCGGGGATAGGGTGACGTAGCGAACACTGCGGCGCGCTGCCGGGATCACGATGGCGCGCGGTCGGCATGGCCGTTCTGTCGCGTTTTTGTGCGGTGCCGCCGGCCTGTCCACTTGCCGATCCGCCGATCCACCCCATCCACCACGCGCGCTATCGATGCCCGTGCTATCGCGTTGCCGCCAGCCCGAGCGACAGCGCGCCCGTCACGATCAGGCTCGACGCCCACACCGCATCGAGATTGAACCAGCTCCGCGACACGAATTTCAGCCCGAGATAGCGGTACACGAGCCACGCGAGCCCGCCGCCGGCGGCGATCATCGCGGCCGCATGCACGGCCGCGACGACGAGCGCCATCCCGAGATGCGCATCGACGAGCGTGGCCGCCGCGCGGTGGCCGGCGTCCATGTCGAGCCCGCAAAGCCCGAGGTAGATCGGCACCAGCATTAGCCCCGCGCCGTGCGCGATCGCGACCGCGAACGACCACAGGCCGAGCCGCGCCGGCGGGATCCGCGCGAGCGCACGCGGATGCCGGCGCCGGATCAGCAGCACGGCGCCGAAGCCGATCACGAGCGCGCTCGCGCCGATCCGGATCGCCGACTGCCACGCGAGCAGCGCGGCGAGCAGCCCGAATGGCAGCATCACCGCGAATACCGCGAGCGCATGGCCGAGCGCGAGATAGCCGAGCGCCGCGACGAGCGCGCCGCCGCGGCGCGTCATCAGCGCGTTCGACACCGCGAGCGGCCAACCCATCGCGGGGTTGAGCCCGTGATACACGCCGCTCGCGAGCACGGCCGCCCACAGCGCGAACTGCGCGTGAAGTCCGGTGTTCAACGCTTGACCGACGGGTAGCAGAACGAGTCGGTCGAGCAGTCGCCGCCTTCGAGCCGGATCTGGTGCGCGCGATAGCCGTCGGGGAACTCGACCCAGTAATCGTCGGCGAGCGTCAGCCCGCCGTCCGGCCCAGCGTGCGCGAGCACCTGCGCGGCCGGCACGCCGTCCGGATAGAACTGGTCGTCCCATGTCGAATAAAGCGAGTTGGTCCAGTACACGCGCCGGCCGTCGCGGCTGATCTCCACCATCTGCGGGCCGCCCGCGAACGCGCGGCCGTTCGTGTGCGGCGCGCGGCGCACGATGCCGCCGATCCGCACCGACCCCGCGAGCACCGGGTTATGCGGATCCGACACGTCGTACTGGCGCATCTCGCCGGTGCCCCAGCACGATACGTAGAGGAAGCGGTCGTCGAGCGACAGGTCGATGTCGGTCACGAGCGGCGGCACCGCGCCGAACGCTTTCAGCAGCGGCGGCAGTTCGTCGGCCGCGGCCGGCTCGGCCGGGATCGTCGCGGTCTTCTTCACATGGAACTTGCCGTCCTCGCGCCACCAGGTCCAGATCGAGCCTTCGAGATTCGTCGTATCGACCACCACGCCGACGAATCCGTATTCGCGCACCGGGTCGTGCGCGGGCCGCACTTCGAGCGCCATCTGGTGCTGCGCGCCGAGATCGATCGTCTGCACGTTGCGCCGCGCGCGCAGGTCCCAGAAATGCAGCCGGTGCCCGTATTTGTTCGCGAGCAGATCCTCGGGCACGATGCCGTTCTCGAATTGCGGCGGCAGCGCCCATTCGCTCGACACCATGTAGTCGCGCGGCAGGTTCCACCAGAAATCGTAGTGCTTGTCCTGCGGGCCGCGATCGATCTCCCAGCGGCCGAGCACGTCGAAGGTTTCGCAATCCATGATGAAGATGCCGGGCGCGCCGTCGGTGCCGTCCTTGCCCGCGCCGCCGAGCGTGCTCACGTAGATGCCCTCGGGGCCGCAGTGAACGGTGTGCGGCCGCGAATAACCGGTCTTCGCGAAGATCTCGTCGGGCTCGATGATCTTGTGGATGCGCGCCTGCGTCGGGTGCGGCTTCGTGTCGATCACGTAGATGCGCGACGAGCGCAGGCCGGGGATGATCAGGAAGCGGCGTTCGAGGAACGCATGGCCGGTCAGCGGCGACAGCGCCGATGAGCACGCATTCCAGCCGAAGTGGTGAAACTCGTCGCCGGTGTTCGGCATCGTCACGGTGTGCACGATCTTTCCGTAGGTCGGCGAGCCGGGCCTCACGTCGATCACGGCGAGCGCGTCGGGTCTGGAAAAATCGGGGCTCAGCAACAACGTATAGGCAAACTCTTCCGCCGGCGCCTGCATCGCAAGCTCGGGCGAAGCGTGAAACGTCGGGTCAGGCCGCATGCTCATGGTGATGCCCTCTCGGTGGTATCGGACTACTGATGCACGGCCGTGCGCTGCGGACGTGCGGGTCGAGGTGGCCGCGCGGCGCGCATCTCGCCGGCGGGCGCGATCGGCAGGCGGATGCACGCGTCGGCGACACGCGCGGCGCCGTGCATCAGATCGCCGTGCATCAGATCGTGAAAGCGGGTGAAGACGATGAACCGGATCGCGACGCCCTGAGTGACACGGGCGCACGATATCGCGAAGGTGAAGTTGAAGCGTCGGCTCGCGACGTGGCGGCGACCGGGCCCGCGACGCGGACGATGTCTGTCAAGACGTGCATATCGATGTTCCGGCAGATGATGGGTGCATCAGGGTCGGGCGTGCATCGGACGCTTTGCGTGGCCGGACGGTTTGCGCCGCGGTCACGCGTGCCTAAGTGTAGTCGAGAAACGTGCGGTCGGTCGCGCGCGGCACCTGTGCGATCTGCCAGGTTCGCGCGCGAGTGAGATACTTGCCGAAGTGCCGCTGCGTCGCGTACCACGGACGCGCAGCGGCGAGATGCAACGGTGGCGCCGGCACCTGCGTGCCGGCTGCTGTCATCAACGAGGGTCTGATTTCATGGGGAACGAAATGCTTGAAACCGCGACGTTGGGAGGCGGGTGTTTCTGGTGCACGGAGGCCGTGTTTCTCGACGTCGACGGCGTGACGGCCGTCCAGTCGGGCTACGCGGGCGGCCACACGCGCAATCCCGGTTATCGCGACATCTGCGAAGGCGACACGGGCCACGCGGAAGTCGTCAACGTGACGTTCGATCCGGCGCGCATCGGCTATCGCGAGATCCTCGAGATCTTCTTCGCGACGCACGATCCGACCCAGTTGAACCGGCAGGGCAACGACGTCGGCACGCAGTACCGGTCGGTCGTGTTCACGCATTCCGATGCGCAGCGCGACACCGCGCTCGACGTGATCCGCGAGCTGGAGCGCGAGCAGGTGTTCGGGCAGCCGATCGTCACGCAGGTCGTGCCGCTCGACGGCAACTACTGGCCGGCCGAGGACTATCACCAGAACTATTACGCGCGTAACCCGGGGCAGGGCTACTGTTCGGTCGTGATCGGGCCGAAGCTCGCGAAATTCCGGCAGAAGTTCTCGCACCGGCTGAAGTCGCTGCGCGGCGCGTAAGCGAGCGAACGGCGGAAACCGGCGGAAACCGGCGTCAAGCCGCCTCGCCGCGCCACTGCGCGCACGCGGCGGCGATCTCGCGCGCGAGCGCGATGCACGACAGCGGCGCGGAGCCTTCCGCCTTGTTGTTGATCGTGATGATCACCGGCTGACCGGCCAGCGCGTAGCGCGCGGCCAGTTCGGCGAGCGCCGAGCGCGTGGCCGGATCCTCGTCGACGAGCTTGTCGAACGGCTCGTACTTCGCTTTCGCCTGTTCGTACTTGAAGCCGCCGTGCAGGCTCCAGCGCACGATCAGCGGGCCCGGTGCGTCGCCGTCGAGCAGCGCGAGCGCGGCGGCCTGGCGCAGCGGGTCGGGCATCCGCGCGTGCAGGCCGACGCAGTAGCGCACGCCGAGCGCGGCGAGCGCGCGGATGAAGCGCGGCGTGAGCAGACTCGCGTCGCGAATCTCGATCGCGTAGCGCGGGCCGTCGGCTTCCGGCGGCAGCGGCGGCAGCGCCGTGAAGAACGCGGCGAGCCGATCGATCAGCGCGGCCGGTTCGGCGAGCAGATGATCGGGCAACGGCGAGAACTGGAACACGAGTACGCCGGCTTTCCGGCCGAGCCCTTCGAGGCACGGCTGCACGAATTCCCGGGTGGCGAGCTGCGCGTCGAGGAAGGTCGGGTTCGGTCCCGACGGCTCGCCGCGCCGGCCGCGCACGACCGCGTCGGTCACGGCGGCCGGCGCCTTCACAACGAAGCGGAAATCGTCGGGCACCTGCTGCGCGTAGCGCAGGTAGTCGGCCACCGACAGCGGGCCGTAGAACGACCGGTCGAGGCTCACGCTCTTCAATAGCGGATGCGCGCCGTACGCTTCGAGCCCTTCGCGCGACAGCTTCGTCTGCGCGAAATCGCCGTCGTAGACGATGCCGTTCCAGCCGGGGAAATACCACGACGACGTGCCGAGCCGGACATTCGGCGGCAGGCCGGCCGCTACGTCGGCGACGTCCGCCGCGATCGGCGCGGGCGGCACGCCGCGCCGGCGCTGGCTTTTCTTCGGCGGCGCGGCCGGCGGCGACGGGTCGTCCCACAGCAGGCCGGAGGCGGGCGGCGTTGGTTCGTCGGAAGGGCGGCGGGAGGCTGCGCGGGCGGGCGGCGCCTGCCGCGCATCGTCATGCGGGTTCGAAGTCACGCGTTCATCGGCGTTTGCAGGGGGCGTGTCGTCCGCGGGCGACGACGCGCGTGCAGCGTCCACCGGCACGCCGAACAGGTCGAATTGTCCGTCGGCGTGCGACTCGTCCGTGTCGTCGCGCTGCTGTCGTTCCGGCGGCGCCTTGCGCCGCGTCCTGCCGTCACCCATGCATGCCCAGCGTGAAGCGCCGCCTAGCGCGGCAGCGCGTGTTCGTACATATAGCGCCGCGACCACGGCAGCGTTTTCGCGCTGCGTCCGGCCTTGCGGCACACGATCTGGAAGATCGACACGTCGTCGTGTTCGAACGCATACGCGCAGCCGGCGAGATACACGCGCCAGATGCGGAATTTTTCGTCGTCGACGAGTTTTCGCGCTTCCTCCGCCTTCGCCTCGAAGTTTTCCGTCCAGATGTCGAGCGTGCGCGCATAGTGCCGCCGCAGGCTTTCGACGTCAACCGCTTCCAGCCCGCCACGCTGCGCCGCTTCGAGCGCGAGGCTGATGTGCGGCAGCTCGCCGTCCGGGAACACGTAGCGGTCGATGAACTCGCCGCCGCCGAGTGCCGTTTCGCCGCTTTCCGCGTCGGTCGACGTGATGCCGTGGTTCATCGCGATGCCGTCGTCGGCGAGTAGTTCGCGCACCCGCGAGAAGTACAGCGGGAGGTTCTTGCGGCCGACGTGCTCGAACATCCCGACGCTCGTGATGCGGTCGAACTGGCCGTCGATCTCGCGGTAGTCCTGCAGGCGGATCTCGATCTTGTCCTCGAGCCCGGCGGCCTTCACGCGCGCGGTCGCGAGGTCGAACTGGTTCTGCGACAGCGTCACGCCGAGACACGTCGCGCCGAACTTCTGCGCGGCGCGCAGCACGAGCGCGCCCCAGCCGCAGCCGATGTCGAGCAGGCGCTGGCCCGGCTGCAACTGGATTTTCGTGAGGATGTGGTCGATCTTCTTGATCTGCGCGGTGGCGAGATCCTCGTCGCCGTTCTCGAAGTACGCGCACGAGTACACCATGTTCTCGTCGAGCCACAGCTTGTAGAACTCGTTCGAGACGTCGTAGTGGTACTGGATCGCCTTCTTGTCGGTGTTCTTCGTGTGGTTGAAGTAGCGCTTCACGCGCGCGAGCTTGCTCGCGCTCGTCACCGTGCTGCGCGCGAGCGAGTAGCCGATGTTGATGATGTCCGACAGCTTGCCCTCGATGTCGATCTTGCCCTTCACGTACGCCTCGCCGAGATTGTCGAGGCTCGGTTCGAGCAAGAGCGGCAACGCCGACGCGCTGTTCACCTTCAGCGTGACCTGCGGCGCGCTGAAGGTGCCGAAATCGAGTTGTACGCCGTTCCACAGCACGAGGCGCGCCGGTATGTTCGCTTTCGCCCGTACTTCATCCGCCCACTGTGCCAGCTTCTTTTCCCAGAACATTTGGATTCTCCGTTTGTTCGTTGAATCGAATACAGCCAAGTATCTTGACGGCGCCCGCCGCTTGCGGCGCGGGCGCCCGGATGCAACACGAGACACGACCGGCGTGTGCCGGCGCCGCGCTTACGGCGACAGGCGCGAAATCGTCCAGCCCGGCGACGTGTCGGCGTCGCGCGTATAGAGCAGACGGTCGTGCAGCCGCGACGGGCGCCCCTGCCAGAACTCGATCGCGTCGGGCACGAGGCGGTAGCCGCCCCAGTGCGGCGGGCGCGGCGGGGTGTCGCCGTAGCGTTCGCTGACGGCCTTTTCGCGCGCTTCGAGCGTCGCGCGGCTGTCGATCACCGCGCTCTGGTCGGACGCCCATGCGCCGATGCGCGAGCCGAGCGGGCGCGACGCGAAATAGCGGTCGCTTTCTTCGGCGCTGGTTTTCTCGATCCGGCCTTCGATGCGTACCTGGCGCTCGAGCTCGATCCAGTAGAACAGCAGCGCCGCTTGCGGATGCGCGGCGAGATCGTGCCCCTTGCGGCTTTCGTAATTGGTAAAGAAGACGAACCCGCGTTCGTCGACGCCCTTGATGAGCACGATCCGGGCAGACGGCCGGCCGTCGGCGCCGACGGTCGCGAGCGTCATCGTGTTCGGCTCGGGCAGTTTGGCGGCGAGCGCCTCCTTGAACCAGCGGTCGAACTGGACGAAGGGGTCGGGGGCGGCATCGGCTTCGTCGAGCGAAGCACGCGAATAGTTGATGCGGAGATCGGCGAGAGTCGTCATGTTATGCAAACGCTTCAATCTGGGGCCAGTATAGCGAACGCGCAAGAATCGTGCGTGCACAGTGGCGCGTGGGAGCGGGGAGTTCAGGCAAAATAGAGGGCTGCTCGACTTACGTTTTCCTTGCTGCCATGTCCGCTGCCGACACTGCCCCGCCCAGTTCTTCTGATCTTACCCCGACCCCGGCAATCCAGCTTGACGTGGATCGCGAACGGCGTTTCGGCGGCGTCGCGCGGCTGTATGGCGCGCCGGCGGCCGCCGCTTTCGAGCGTGCGCATGTCGCGGTGATCGGGATCGGCGGCGTCGGGTCGTGGACGGCCGAGGCGCTCGCGCGCAGCGCGATCGGTACATTGACGCTGATCGATCTCGACAACGTCGCGGAAAGCAATACGAACCGGCAGATCCATGCGCTCGACGGCAATTACGGCAAGCCGAAGGTCGACGCGATGGCCGAGCGGATCGCGCTGATCGATCCCGCGTGCCGCGTGAACCGGATCGAGGATTTCGCGGAGCCCGACAACTTCGACGCGCTGCTCGGCGGCGGTTTCGACTACGTGATCGACGCGATCGACAGCGTGCGCACGAAGGTCGCGCTGATCGCATGGTGCATCGCGAAGCGGCAGCCGCTCGTCACGGTCGGCGGCGCGGGCGGGCAACTCGACCCGACGCGCATCCGGATCGACGATCTCGCGCTGACGATCCAGGATCCATTGCTGTCGAAGGTGCGTGCGCAGTTGCGCAAGCAGCACGGATTTCCGCGCGGGCCGAAGGCGCGTTTCAAGATCAGCGCCGTGTATTCGGACGAGCCGCTGATCTACCCGGAAGCGGCCGCATGCGACATCGAGGACGGCGCCGAGCCGTCCACGGTCGCGCACGTCGCGGGGCTCAACTGTGCGGGATTCGGTTCGAGCGTGTGCGTGACCGCGAGCTTCGGCTTCGCGGCCGCCGCGCATGCGCTGCGCGCGATTGCGGCGCAGGCCGCGGGCTGATCGGCGACGCGCGGGCGTTGCTTCATGCTGCGGCGCGGGACATGCGCTGCCAGCGATACGGCGACCGGCCGGGCCGTTGCGGCCCTGCCGGTCGTTCGTCAGTTGAGCGCCATGCTCAGCTTGCGCCGCCATCCGGCGACGATATCGGGGCGGTCGCCCGCCAGCTCGAACACCGAAATCATCGTCTTGCGGCCGAGATCGTCGCCATACGCGCGATCGCGCAGCACGATTTCCAGCAACTGCTCCAGCGCGCCTTCATACTCGCGCCGCGCGATCAGGCTCTGCGCGAGGTCGAAGCGCGCGTCGAGATCGCCCGGGTTCGCTGCGATACGGGCTTCGAGCGCGTCGGTCGGCGGCAGGTCGGCCGTTGCGTCGAGCGCGTCGAAACGGGTCTTGATCGCCTGGTAGCGTGGATCGCCTCCTTCCACGATCTGCGGCGACAGGCGCTCGGCCTCGGCGCGTGCGACTTCGACCTGGTTGTTCGCGAGCAGCAGTTCGATCAGGTCGAGGCGTGCGTCGTCGAAACCGGGGTTCAGCGCGAGCGCCGCTTCGAGGTGCGTGAGCGCGTCGTCGTAGCGCGATTCGGCCATTGCGTACTGCGCGGCGCGGCGTTCGGCTTCCTCGGGCGCCGGCAGCAGCCGGTCGAGGAACGCGCGCAATTGCCCTTCGGGCAGCACGCCGACGAACTGGTCGACCGGGCGCCCGTCCGCGAACGCGATCACGTGCGGGATGCTGCGCGTCTGGAAGTGCGCGGCGAGTTCCTGGTTCTCGTCGACGTTGACCTTCACGAGCTTCCAGCGGCCGTTGTAATCGGCTTCGAGTTTTTCGAGCAGCGGGCCGAGCGTCTTGCAGGGGCCGCACCACGGCGCCCAGAAGTCGACCAGCACGGGCGTGTCCAGCGACGCCTCGATGACGTCTTTCTCGAATGTGGCAAGCGTGGTGTCCATGTCGTTCTCTTCCGTTCGAATATCGTCAGGATGGGGGCGGCGCGCCCGTTTTTCAACGCGGCTTCGACTCGGGCAGTGGAATCCACTCGGTCTCGCCCGGCACCTTGCCCATTTCCTGGCGCGTCCAGGCTTCCTTCGCGCGCGCGATCGCGTCGCGGCTGCTGGCGACGAAATTCCATTCGATGAAACGCTCGCCGTCGATCTTGTCACCGCCGAGCAGCATCGCGCGCGCGCCGCGGGCGCTCGTCAGCGTGACCGCCGCGCCCGGCGCGAGCACGGCCATCTGCTCGGCCGGAACCGGCGTGCCGTCGATCGCGAGATCGCCGTCGACCACGTAGACCGCGCGCTCCTCGTGCGACGCGTCGAGTTCGATGCGGCCGCCGGCCGCGAATTCGGCTGCGACATACAGCGTGCGCGAGAACGTCGTGACCGGCGAGCGCAGCCCGAACGCATCGCCGGCGATCACCGTCAGCGACACGCCGTCTTCGTCGCGCTTCGGCAGCGTGTCGGCCGCATGGTGCTCGAACGACGGCTCGGTGGTTTCGTGCGCGCGCGGCAGCGCCACCCAGGTCTGGATGCCGTGCACGGTGTGGCCGTTTGCGCGCTGCGCGTCGGGCGTGCGTTCGGAGTGGACGATCCCGCGGCCGGCCGTCATCCAGTTCACGTCGCCCGGCACGATTTCCTGCCGCGAGCCGAGGCTGTCGCGGTGCAGGATCGCGCCGTCGAACAGGTAGGTGACGGTCGCGAGCCCGATATGCGGATGCGGGCGCACGTCGAGCCCGGTGCCGGCCGGCAGCGTGGCAGGCCCCATGTGATCGAAGAAGATGAACGGGCCGACGAGGCGCGCGGCGAGCGCGGGCAGCGTGCGGCGCACCTGCAGGTTGCCGATGTCGCGCACGTGCGGCTTCAGCAGGGCTTTGATCGAGTCGGTCATGGCGGGTCCGGTGATGCAATGGGGATGCAGGTCATTGTAATAGCCGCCCGCCGACGATTCCATGCGCGCCGCGCGGGTATCGGGCCGGGCGGCGAAACCCGGTAGACTGACGCGCTTCGGAACAACGATTCGACAATCGAGGAGACGCCGATGATGGCCCCGAAGGACTTGCTGCTCGCGCTGGTCGTGATCCTGGCGTGGGGCGTTAACTTCGTCGTGATCAAGGTCGGCCTGCACGGGATGCCGCCGATGCTGCTCGGCGCGCTGCGCTTCACGCTCGCGGCCGTGCCCGCGGTGTTCTTCGTGCGCCGGCCGCAGATTCCGTGGCGCCTGCTGGTGCTGTACGGCGCGACGATCCAGCTCGGCCAGTTCGTGTTCCTGTTCACCGGCATGTACGTCGGCATGCCGGCCGGCCTCGCGTCGCTCGTGCTGCAGTCGCAGGCGTTTTTCACGCTGGTGTTCGCGATGCTGTTCCTCGGCGAGCGGCTGCGCGTGCAGAACCTGGTCGGGCTCGCGATCGCCGCGGGCGGGCTCGTCGTGATCGCGGCGCAGGGCGGCCGTGCGATGACGCTCGCGGGTTTCCTGCTGACGATCTGCTCGGCTGCGATGTGGGCGGTCGGCAACATCGTCACGAAGAAGGTCGGGAAAGCGAACCTCGTGTCGCTCGTCGTATGGGCGAGCCTCGTGCCGCCCGTACCGTTCTTCCTGCTGTCGCTGTGGTTCGAAGGGCCGCAGCGGATCGCGACCGCGCTCGCCGGGCTCGACGGTGCGTCGATCTTCGCGGTCGTCTATCTCGCGTTCGTCGCGACGCTGCTCGGCTACGGGCTGTGGAGCCGCCTGATGTCGCGCTACCCGGCCGCGCAGGTCGCGCAATTTTCGCTGCTGGTGCCGATCGTCGGGCTCGCGTCGTCGGCGCTGCTGCTCGACGAGCACCTGACGCGCGCGCAACTGCTCGGTGCGGCGCTCGTGATGGGCGGGCTCGCGGTGAACGTGTTCGGCGGGAAACTGATGCGCCGCTTCGCGGCGTCGTGACGCGCCGGCGCGCGCTGCGTGCCGGCGGCGGGGCGGGGTGGCCGGGTACGGCCGTCAGGCCATCCGGTTCTTCGCGAGCGGCGGATTCGCGGCGAAATAACGCTTGATGCCGCGGAAGATCGCGTCGGCCATCTCGTCGCGATAGCTGTCGTCGTTGAGCCTGCGCTCTTCGTCCGGGTTGCTGATGAACGCGGTCTCGACGAGGATCGACGGAATGTCGGGCGCCTTCAGCACCGCGAACCCGGCCTGTTCGACCGAGCCCTTGTGCAGCTTGTTGATGCCGCCGACTTCCTTCAGCACGTAGTTGCCGTAGCGCATCGAATCGCGGATCTGCGCGGTCGTCGACATGTCGAACAGCGCGCGGCTCACGGCCGCGTCCTGCGTCTTGATGTTGATGCCGCCGATCAGGTCCGACGAATTCTCCTTGTTCGCGAGCCAGCGCGCCGCGGCGCTCGACGCGCCGTGATCGGATAGCGCGAACACCGACGAGCCGCGCGCGGACGGCGTCGTGAACGCGTCCGCGTGGATCGACACGAAGAGATCGGCGCCCACGCGGCGCGCCTTCTGCACGCGCACGTTCAGCGGCACGAAGAAGTCGGCGTCGCGCGTCATCATCGCGCGCATGTTCGGCGCGCCGTCGATCTTCGCACGCAGCTTCTTCGCGATGTCGAGCGCGATGTGCTTCTCGTACGTGCCGCCGCCGCCGATCGCGCCCGGATCCTCGCCGCCGTGGCCCGGATCGATCGCGACCGTCAGCAGGCGCACGGTGCCGCCCTTGCCGGATTTCGGCGCGGTGAACTTGTAGGTGTCGCCGTCGTCGTCGCTGTCGTCGCGGCGCGCGATGACGGGCGGCGGCTTGACGGCCGGCTTCGCGGGCGTCGCAGGCGTGCCGGTAGCGGGCGGCGTGTGCGGCGTGGCCGGCGTGTTCTGCGCGAAGCGCTGGAAGAACGCGTCGCTGTTGTCGTTGCCCGCGACGGGCGGCGTGGCCGGCCCGTTCAGCGCGCTCGGCGGCTGCATCTGCTGCGCGCGCGCCGTGTCGTTGAGCGCCTGTTCCTTGCGTTCCGTCTGCGCGATCAGGTCGGTCAGCGGATCGGGCGCGACGGCCGGATACAGGTCGAACACGAGCCGGTACTTGTAGGTGCCGACCGGCGGCAGCGTGAACACCTGCGGCTTCACCGAGCCTTTCAGGTCGAACACCATCCGCACGACGTGCGGCTGGTACTGGCCGACGCGCACCGACTGGATCTGCGGATCGTTCGGTGCGATCTTCGACACGAGGTCGCGCAGCGCCTGGTCGAGATCGAGGCCGCTCAGGTCGACGACGAGACGGTCGGGACCCTGCAGCAGTTGTTGGCTATTCTGCAGCGGCTGGTCGGATTCGATCGTGACGCGCGTGTAATCGCGCGCGGGCCACACGCGCACGCCGAGCACCGACGACGCGTGCGCGAGCCGCGGGGCGACGAGGCCGAGCACCAGCGTCGACGCGCCCGCGCGCAGGATCTGGCGGCGCCGCCAGTTATGCGTCGCGGTGGCCGCCGATTCGATCGAGCGGAACGGTTTGATCAACATCTTTCGAGACATGCCTTTCCTGAAGCGCTGTACGCCCGGACGGTGAGAGCGCGGCCGTCGCCATCCACGTCGAGCGAGAAGACCAGATCGGGCACGCCGAGCAGCACGCCCGCCTGTTGCGGCCATTCGACGAGGCAGATCGCGCTGGAATTGAAATATTCGCGAAAGCCTGCGTCGGACCATTCGGCCGGATCGTTGAATCGATACAGATCGAAGTGATAGACCTCGAGTTCCCCATCGCTGCGTTCGAGCGCGTACGGCTCGACGAGCGTATAGGTCGGGCTGCGCACGCGTCCCTGGTGGCCGAGGCCGCGCAGGATCGCGCGCACGAGGCTCGTCTTGCCCGCGCCGAGATCGCCGACCAGCTGGATCTGCAGCCCGTCGAACGCGTGCGCGCTGGCGAGATCGATGCGCGCCGCGTCGAGCGCATGCGCGAAGCGCGTGCCGAAGGCCTCGGTCGCCGCTTCGTCGGCGAGCGCGATCACGCGCTCCGCGAGCGGGGCCGGCAGCGTGGCGGCATGAGGCGTATGGGACGTGGCTGGCATTCTCGTAAAATAGTGCGATGAACCGATTACCGGAACTCGCCGCATCCGACAGGCCTTCGACTCATGCCGAAGGCGCGGCGCCGTGCGCGCTCGACGATGCGGCCTTGACTGCGCTCGCCGCGCGCATCAGGGCGTGGGGGCGCGAATTGGGTTTCGGGGCGATCGGCATCAGCGATACCGATCTCTCGGATGCCGAAGCAGGCCTCGCCGCCTGGCTGGAAGCCGGATACCACGGCGAAATGGATTATATGGCGAAACATGGGATGAAACGCGCGCGGCCGGCCGAACTTGTGGCCGGTACGCGACGCGTGATTTCCGTGCGGCTCGCCTACCTGCCGGCCGAAACGCTCGCCGCCGGCGCACCCGACGGCGAGCCCGGCGCGCTCGCGCCGCACGACTGGCGCGCACGCGAACGGGCGCGGCTCGACGATCCGCAGGCGGCCGTCGTGTCGATCTATGCGCGCGGCCGCGACTATCACAAGGTGCTGCGCAACCGGCTGCAGACGCTCGCCGAGCGCATCGAGCGCGAGATCGGCGCGTTCGGCTACCGCGTGTTCACCGACTCGGCGCCCGTGCTCGAGGTCGAGCTCGCGCAGAAGGCCGGCGTCGGCTGGCGCGGCAAGCACACGCTGCTGCTGCAGCGCGACGCGGGTTCGCTGTTCTTCCTCGGCGAGATCTACGTCGATATTCCGCTGCCGACCGACGCGCACACGTCGCCCGATACCGCACCCGAGGCTCCCGGCGCGCACTGCGGCAATTGCACGCGCTGCATCGACGCATGCCCGACCGGCGCGATCGTCGAGCCGTACCGCGTCGATGCGCGCCGCTGCATCTCGTACCTGACGATCGAGCTGAAAGGCAGCATCCCCGAGCCGCTGCGGCCGATGATCGGCAATCGCGTGTACGGCTGCGACGACTGCCAGCTCGTGTGCCCGTGGAACAAGTTCGCGCAGGCCGCGCCCGTCGCCGATTTCGACGTGCGGCACGGCCTCGACCGCGCGACGCTCGTCGAGCTGTTCGGGTGGGACGCGGAAGCGTTCGATACGCGGATGCAGGGCAGCGCGATCCGGCGCATCGGCTACGAAAGCTGGCTGCGCAATCTCGCGGTCGGGCTCGGCAATGCGCTGCGCGCGAGCGCGGACCGGCTTTCGCCGCAGGCGCGCGACGCGATCGTCGCCGCGTTGCGCGCGCGGGCCGACGATCCGTCGCCGGTCGTGCGCGAGCATGTCGAATGGGCGCTGCGCGCCGCGTGAAGGCGGCGTAAAGTGTCGTCGGCGCGCGGCGGTGCCGCGCCATCCATCGCTCAGGAGAGGGCAATGTTCAATGCAGTCATCGACGCGCCGTTCGGCAAGGTCGGCATCCGCACGGACGCCGCGGTGGTGCGCGAGATCGTCTATCTGCCCGAATCGGTGATGTCGGTCGATCCGGATTCGCCGCTCGCGAAGCGCGCGGTCCAGCAGATCGAACGTTATTTCGAGCGTGCGTCGGCGCGCTTCGACCTGCCGCTCGCCGAAGTCGGCAGCGCGTTCCAGCACCGCGTGTGGGACGTGATCAGCGATATCCCGCCCGGCACGGTGCTGACCTACGGCCAGGTCGCGAAGCGGATCGGCAGCGCGCCGCGCGCGGTCGGCCAGGCGTGCGGCGCGAACTACTTTCCGCTCGTGATCCCATGCCACCGCGTCGTCGCGGCAGGCGGCCTCGGCGGCTTCGCGAACCACGACGACAACGGTTATTACCAGAAGGTGAAGCGCTGGCTGCTGGCGCACGAGGGCGTGCCGTACCGATGAGCGAACCGCTGATTTCCCCCGAAGCCGACGACGATGCCGCCGCGGCATCGCCCGCGCTGCTTGCGAGCCGCGCGTCGATCGACGTGTTCTGCGATGCGCTGTGGCTCGAGCACGGGCTCTCGCGCAACACGCTCGACGCGTACCGGCGCGATCTGGTGCTGTTTTCCCGATGGCTGGCCGCGACGCACGACGCGCCACTCGATGCGGCCGACGAGGCGATGGTGACGGGCTATATCGCCGCGCGCAGCGACGGCAAGGCGACGTCGTCCAACCGGCGACTGTCGGTGTTCCGTCGCTATTACGGCTGGGCCGTGCGCGAGCATCGTGCAAGCGCGGACCCGACGCTGCGGATTACGTCCGCGAAACAGGCGGCCCGGTTTCCGTCGACGCTGTCCGAGGCGCAGGTCGAGGCGCTGCTCGGTGCGCCCGACATCGACACGCCGCTCGGCTTGCGCGATCGCACGATGCTCGAGCTGATGTACGCGAGCGGGTTGCGCGTGAGCGAGCTCGTGACGCTGAAGACCGTCGAGGTCGGCCTCAACGAGGGTGTCGTGCGCGTGATGGGCAAGGGCTCGAAGGAGCGGCTCGTGCCGTTCGGCGAAGTCGCGCACGGCTGGATCGAGCGCTACCTGCGCAGTGCGCGGCCGGCGCTGCTCGGCGCACGCGCGGCCGATGCGCTGTTCGTGACCGCGCGCGGCGACGGAATGACGCGCCAGCAGTTCTGGAACATCATCAAGCGCCACGCGCAGCAGGCCGACGTGCGCGCGCACCTGTCGCCGCACACGCTGCGGCATGCGTTCGCGACACACCTGCTGAACCACGGCGCCGACCTGCGCGTCGTGCAGTTGCTGCTCGGCCACAGCGACATCTCGACCACGCAGATCTATACGCACGTCGCGCGCGAGCGGCTGAGGACGCTGCACGCGCAACACCATCCGCGCGGCTAGCGTTCGGGGGGCGCGCGATTCCGGCACGGCGCGTTCTTCGCTGCGCGCGCCGGTCGGCGTCAGGCCAGGTCGCGCAGCTTGTGCTTCAGCACCTTGCCGGTCGATGCGGCCGGCAATGCGTCGAGCACGCGGATGTGAGCAGGGCGTTTGTAAGGCGCCAATCGCTCCGCGCACCATGCGTGCAATGCCGCTTCGTCCGCCGCCGCGCCGGGCACCAGCTCGACGAACGCGAGCACTTCCTCGTTGCCTTCGACCGCGCGGCCGATGACGGCCGCCTGCACGACTTCCGGATGCGCATTCAGCACCTGTTCGACTTCGACCGGATACACGTTGAAGCCGGACCGGATGATCAGTTCCTTGCTGCGGCCCGCGATCGTCACCGCGCCGTCCGCGTCCTGCCGCGCGAGATCGCCGGTGCTCAGCCAGCCGTCCGGCGACACGGCCGCGCGCGTGGCGTCCGCGTTGCGGTAGTAGCCGAGCATCACGTTCGGCCCGCGCACGCGAATCTCGCCGACCTCGCCTTGCGGCACGTCGGTGCCGTCCGGCGCGACGATCCGCATGTCGACGCCCGGAATCGGCACGCCGACCGAGCTGTCGGCACGCGGCGCGTCGAGCGGCGTCTGCGTGATCGTCGGGCTGCTTTCGGTCATCCCGTAGCCGTTGTGCAGCGGCACGCCGTACACGCGCTCGACGCGCGCCTTCAGGTTCGCGTCGAGCGGCGAGCCGCCCGAATACGCGAAGCGCAGGCGCGGCGCGTGCCACGCGTGGCCGTGCGTGTGAAGGTGTTCGAGCAGTTTCGCGTGCATCGCGGGCACGCCCTGGAAGATCGTGACGCCTTCGTCGGCGAGCGCGACGCGCACGGCCTCCGGGGCAAAGCGCGGGGCGAGCCGCAGCGTTGCGCCCGCGTACAGGCTGCCGAGGCAGACCGACGCGAGCCCGTACACGTGCGACACGGGCAGCACCGTGTAGACGACGTCGTCCGGCGACACGCGGCGCAACGTGCTCGACGTCGCCGCGATGAACAGCAGGTTGCGGTGCGATAGCATCACGCCTTTCGGCGCGCCGGTCGTGCCGGTCGTGTAGATCAGCGCCGCGCATTGCTCGGCACCGTCGGCGGCTACAGGTTCGGCAAGCGCGCTCGCATCGACGCGATACGACCATGCGCCGATGTCGACCGGCAGTGCGCCGGCGGGTGTTGCGCCGCGCCGCGCCGCGTGGGCACGTGCGTCGGGCGATGCGTCCGTCGCGAACGCGATCAGCTTCGGACGCGCGTGCGCGGCGATCGCATCGAGTTCGCCGGCAGACAGCCGCGCGTTCGACACGAGCGCCCACGCATCGACGCGGGCGACCGCGAACAGCAGCACGATCTGCGCGACGCAGTTTTCCGCGACGATCATCACGCGGTCGCCGCCCTGCACGCCGAGGCTCGCGAGCCGCGCGGCCGCCGCATCGACGGTCTGCGACAAGTCGCCGTACGACAGGCGGCGCGCGTCCTCGATCAGCGCCGGGTGCGCGGGCGCCCGCGCTGCCCAGCGCGCGGGCACGTCGGCGATGCAGTCAGGCAGCGCGGCGAGCAGCGCATCGACGTCGAGCGACTCGGATGAACGGATGGGCGAGGGCATGGCGTCTCCAGAAAAGGGCCGGGCGGTAGCGTGACGATGTTTGCGAACGATCGTGCCATGACGATGTACGCGCCACAATCGGCCAATCGGGCAATAGCGTTTCGCGATGTCTGCAATGATGATGGGCGGAATCGCCACGGCGACGCCGCGGGCCGCCCCGCGGAAAACGGGCGGCGAGTATACCGCCGGCACGGGCACGCCATCGCGCGCGCCGGTCGTTCGCCATTAGAATGCCGCCATGAGCAAATCCAGACACGTGTCCGAAACCCCTGCGACCCAGCTGTTGCGCCGCCACGGCGTCACGTTCGGCGAGCATCCGTACGAATACGTCGAACACGGCGGCACCGGCGAATCGGCGCGCCAGCTCGGCGTCGACGAGCACAGCGTCGTGAAGACGCTCGTGATGGAAGACGAACACGCGAAGCCGCTGATCGTGCTGATGCACGGCGACCGCACCGTGTCGACGAAGAACCTCGCGCGGCAGATCGGCGCGAAGCGCGTCGAGCCGTGCAAGCCCGAGGTCGCGAACCGCCATTCGGGTTATCTCGTCGGCGGCACGTCGCCGTTCGGCACGCGCAAGACGATGCCCGTCTACGTCGAGGCGACGATCCTCGAATTGCCGACGATCTACCTGAACGGCGGCCGTCGCGGCTACCTCGTCAGCCTCGCGCCGGCGGTGCTCACGTCGCTGCTCGGCGCGCAGCCCGTGCAGTGCGCGAGCGTCGACTGAGGGTTTCACCTTCGTGGCAGGCCGCGCTCGTTCGGTAGAATGGGCGCCGTTTCGGCTTGCCGCGCACAGAGCCGTCCCTTTACCGATACGTTGAAAGAAGAGTCCTCCGCATGCAGATCCTGCTCGCCGCCCTCGTTGCCTACCTGATCGGTTCGGTGTCGTTCGCCGTCGTCGTCAGCGCCGCGATGGGCCTGGCCGACCCGCGTTCGTACGGGTCGAAGAATCCCGGCGCGACCAACGTGCTGCGCAGCGGCAACAAGAAAGCCGCGATCCTGACGCTCGTCGGCGACGCATTCAAGGGCTGGATTGCCGTCTGGCTCGCGCGGCGCTTCGGCCTGCCCGACGTCGCGGTCGCATGGGTCGCGATCGCCGTGTTCATCGGCCACCTGTATCCGGTGTTCTTCCGCTTCCAGGGCGGCAAGGGCGTCGCGACCGCGGCCGGCGTGCTGCTCGCCGTGCACCCGGTGCTCGGGCTCGCGACCGCGCTGACCTGGCTGATCGTCGCATTCTTCTTCCGCTATTCGTCGCTCGCGGCGCTGGTGGCGGCGGTGTTCGCGCCGGTGTTCGACGTATTCCTGTTCGGCACGAGCCACAACCCGGTCGCATGGGCCGTGCTCGCGATGAGCGTGCTGCTCGTGTGGCGTCATCGCGGCAACATTTCGAAGCTGCTCGCAGGGCAGGAGAGCCGGATCGGCGACAAGAAGAAAGCGGCCGCGGACGGCGGCGCGCAGGACGGCGGGAAAGCCTGACGAAGCGGAGCTTGCCGCGCGCCGGGCGTGCCGCGTGTGCGGGGCCCGGCCGGATGACGGGACGGATCGTCCGGCGATCAGTCGCGGAAGTTGTTGAAGTCGAGCGGCGTATCGGTCACGTCCTTGCGCAGCATCGCGATCACGCTCTGCAGGTCGTCGCGCTTCGTGCCCGCCACGCGCACCGCGTCGCCCTGGATGCTCGCCTGCACCTTGATCTTGCTGTCCTTCACGAGCCGCACGATCTTCTTCGCGAGATCGCCCGTCACGCCTTTCTTCACGGTGACGATCTGCTTGACCTTGTCGCCGCCGATCTTCTCGACCTTGCCGTAGTCGAGGAAGCGCACGTCGACGTTGCGCTTGGCCAGCTTGCCGATCAGCACGTCCTTGACCTGGCCGAGCTTGAAATCGTCGTCGGCGAACAGCGTCAGCTCGCGTTCCTTCTGCTCGACGCGCGCGTCGGAGCCCTTGAAGTCGAAGCGCGTCGAAATTTCCTTGTTCGACTGCTCGATGGCGTTCTTCACTTCGATCATGTTCGCTTCGGAAACGACGTCGAACGATGGCATGGCATTCTCCCTTGAAATGCGGGCACCCGGCTCGCGCGCGGGCACTCGCTATAATTGCGGACTGTTTGCCATTTTACCGATGCCCCTCCGTTTGCCCAAGGCCGGCCATTCGCCGCCCCGGGCCGACGTGACCGCGAATGCCGATGCCTCCTGACGATTCCGCCCTGTCGCTGCTTCCCGACCATCCGCTCGCCGCGCACAACACGTTCGGCATCGCCGCGACCGCGCGCTTCGCCGCGCGCATCACGCACGCGTCGCAGTTCGAGGCGCTGCATCGCGACCCGCGCGTCGCGAACCTGCCGCAGCTCGTGCTCGGCGGCGGCAGCAATGTCGTGTTCACGCGCGATTTCGACGGCGTCGTGCTGCTCGACGAGATCGCGGGCCGCCGCGTCGTGCGCGAGGACGGCGACGCGTGGTACGTCGAGGCCGGCGGCGGCGAGAACTGGCACGACTTCGTCGCGTGGACGCTCGAGCACGGGATGCCGGGCCTCGAGAACCTCGCGCTGATCCCGGGCACCGTCGGCGCCGCGCCGATCCAGAACATCGGCGCGTACGGCCTCGAGATGAAGGTGTATTTCGATTCGCTGGTCGCCGTCGAGCTATCTACGGGGCGCAGCGAGCGCTTCGACGCCGCGCGCTGCGCGTTCGGCTATCGCGACAGCTTCTTCAAGCGGGAGGGGCGCGGCCGGTTCGCGATCGTGTCGGTGACGTTTCGGCTGCCCAGGCAATGGACGCCGCGGCTCGGCTACGCGGACGTCACGCGCGAGCTCGACGCGCGCGGCATCGCGCCCGATGCGGCGACGCCGCGCGACGTGTTCGACGCGGTCGTCGCGATCCGCCGCGCGAAGCTGCCCGATCCGCTCGTTCTCGGCAACGCGGGCAGCTTCTTCAAGAATCCGGTGATCGATGCCGCGCAGTTCGATGCGCTGCACGCCCGCGTACCCGATGTCGTGTCGTATCCGCAGCCGGACGGGCAGGTGAAGCTCGCGGCCGGCTGGCTGATCGATCGCTGCGGCTGGAAGGGGCGGGCGCTGGGCGCGGCGGCCGTGCACGACCGCCAGGCGCTCGTGCTCGTCAATCGCGGCGGCGCGACGGGCGCCGACGTGCTCGCGCTGGCACGGGCGATCCAGGCCGACGTGCGCGAGCAATTCGGCGTCGAGCTCGAGGCCGAGCCGGTCTGCCTGTAGCGCGGGGCCGCACCGGTTTTCACGTACCCAAACAAAAAGCGCCGATCGTCGATCGGCGCTTTTTGCGTCTGCTGCCGGATTCCGGCGGCGCGTCAGTGCTTGAGGCGGCCGAGCAGCAGGAACTCCATCAGCGCCTTCTGCACGTGCAGGCGGTTTTCCGCCTCGTCCCACACGACGCTCTGCGGGCCGTCGATCACGCCGGCCGTCACTTCCTCGCCGCGGTGCGCGGGCAGGCAGTGCATGAACAGCGCGTCCGGGTTCGCGTGGCCCATCATTTCCTCGTCGACGCACCAGTCGGCGAACGCCTTCATCCGCGCTTCGTTCTCGGCTTCGAAACCCATGCTCGTCCATACGTCGGTCGTCACGAGATCGGCGCCCTTGCATGCTTCGTTCGGATCGTCGAACACCTCGTAGAACGGCGCGCTGTCGGGCGACACGAGCTTCATGTCGAGCGCATAGCCGGGCGGCGTCGACAGGCGCAGCTTGAAGCCGAGGATCTGCGCGGCTTCGATCCACGTGTAAAGCATGTTGTTCGCATCGCCGACCCACGCGACGGTCTTGCCGGCGATCGGGCCGCGGTGCTCGTAGTACGTGAAGATGTCGGCGAGCACCTGGCACGGGTGGTATTCGTTCGTCAGGCCGTTGATCACCGGCACGCGGGAGTTCTCCGCGAAGCGCTGGATGACCTCCTGCTCGAACGTGCGGATCATGATGATGTCGACCATCCGCGAGATGACCTGCGCGGAATCCTCGACGGGCTCGCCGCGGCCGAGCTGCGTGTCGCGCGTGCTCATGAAGACGGCGTGGCCGCCGAGCTGGAAGATTCCGGCCTCGAACGACAGGCGCGTGCGCGTCGAACTCTTCTCGAAGATCATCGCGAGCGTGCGGTCGTGCAGCGGGTGATAGGTCTCGTAGTTCTTGAACTTGCGCTTCAGGATACCCGTGCGTTCGAGCACGTACTCGTAGTCTTCTAGCGAGAAATCCTTGAACTGCAGGTAGTGACGAATGGTTTTGGCGGTCATGAAGCGAAATACGGCGGGTTTCACCCGGCAGCGGCGCCGGACGGCGCCGCCGTCGGGTGTGGATAACTCAAAGCAGCATAAAGGATTTTCTGTGCTTTGACGAGCCGCGAAGAGAAACGGGGCACGATCGCGGCGCGCGGCCGGCGGTACGGGGAGGGGGCGTCGGGACGACGCGCGATGGCGCGCTGCGGTATAATCCAAAAGTTTTCTCCAGCCCGGCAGGCAAGCCTCTTCGCGCTCTGCCGGACACAAGCTGTGCGCTGCACAAATCCGGTGCGGCACACCGGCAGCGCGCATCGGCGTCCTGTTTTCGGGATATCGGAATGCTTGTGCCGCCGTCGATTCCAGCTTTGTGTTCGCGTATCCAGGCGCTGTCGCCTGGGCATCGCCGGGCCGTCACTTGGGTAACCACATGGCTGAAACCCCTCCGACCGAATTCTTTATCCAGGGCATTACGAAAGACGGGAAAAAGTTTCGCCCGAGCGACTGGTCGGAACGTCTGGCCGGCGTGATGGCCTGCTTCGGGCCGGGGGCGAGCGGGCCGAATGCGCGTCTCAAGTATTCGCTGTACGTGCGTCCGACGATGCTCGGTGACCTGAAATGCGTGATCCTCGATTCGCGGCTGCGCGATGTCGAACCGATGGCTTTCGATTTCGTGCTGAATTTCGCGAAGGACAACAACCTCGTCGTCACCGAGGCGTGCGAGCTGCCGGACTACGGCGCGAAGAAGTGATGCGGTGACGCCGGCGGGCGAGGGCGCCTGGTGCGCCCGCCCCGACTGTCGTCGGTCGGCGCGATGCCCCGGTGCCCGGACCCGATGCCCGGACGACAGGCAACAAAAAAGCCCGCCTAGGCGGGCTTTTTTGCGATCGCAGGAAACAGGAACGCCCGCGTGAGCGGGCGCACCGGATTTACGCTGCTGCCTGCAGGCCCTTGACGGCTGCGGCGAGGCGGCTCTTGCTGCGAGCGGCCTTGTTCTTGTGAACGATCTTCTTGTCGGCGATCGTGTCGATCGTCTTCACGGCAGCCTTGAACAGCTCGGCAGCCTTTGCCTGGTCGCCGGCTTCAACAGCCTTGCGAACCGACTTGATCGCGGTACGGAATTTCGAGCGCAGCGCCGAGTTGTGCGAGTTTGCCTTCGCGGCCTGGCGGGCGCGCTTGCGTGCTTGTGCGGAGTTAGCCATGACGGTTCCTTATCCTGTCCTGTTTCCAGAGCTTGGAGCCTGACGGCCAAGCGCTGCTTTTCGATCCGTCCCCTGAGAACGATTGCCCAGGGGCGCATAAAAAAACGGTGATTTTAACCGAGGCCGGAACATGGAAACGGCAGTTGCCGTACATGTACAGGCCTAGAAACGGACGATTATAGCAACAAAATCAAGCGAGTGGCAAGATCGATGTGACACCCGCCGGGCGGGGCGCCGGCGGCGGGCGCGCTTTTCGGCATCGGGCGGTGGCCGGGCCACGCAACGTCCGTATAATAAGCGCCCCATGAATCTATTCCGAGCCCTGCTGACGGTCAGCGGCTTCACGCTGCTGTCGCGCGTGACCGGACTGGCCCGCGAGACGCTGATCGCCCGTGCGTTCGGCGCCAGTCAATACACCGACGCGTTCTACGTCGCCTTCCGCATCCCGAACCTGCTGCGCCGCCTTTCTGCGGAAGGTGCGTTCTCGCAGGCGTTCGTGCCGATCCTCGCCGAGTTCAAGAACCAGCAGGGGCACGATGCGACGAAGGCGCTCGTCGACGCGATGTCGACCGTGCTTGCGTGGGCGCTTGCCGTGCTGTCGGTCCTCGGGATCGCCGGCGCGTCGTGGGTCGTGTTCGCGGTCGCGTCCGGCCTGCACACCGACGGCCACGCGTTCCCGCTCGCGGTCACGATGACGCAGATCATGTTCCCGTACATCGTGTTCATCTCGCTGACGACGCTCGCGTCCGGCGTGCTGAACACGTACAAGAGCTTCTCGCTGCCTGCGTTCGCGCCGGTGCTGCTCAACGTCGCATTCATCGCCGCGGCCGTGTTCGTCGCGCCGCACCTGAAGGTGCCGGTGTTCGCGCTCGCGTGGGCCGTCATCGTGGGTGGCGTGCTGCAGTTCCTCGTGCAGCTGCCGGGCCTGAAGAAGATCGACATGGTGCCGCTGATCGGCCTCAACCCGCTGCGTGCGTTGCGGCACCCCGGCGTGAAGCGCGTGCTCGCGAAGATGGTGCCCGCGACGTTTGCGGTGTCGGTCGCGCAGCTGTCGCTGATCATCAACACCAACATCGCATCGCGGCTCGGGCAGGGCGCCGTGTCGTGGATCAACTACGCCGATCGTCTGATGGAATTCCCGACGGCGCTGCTCGGCGTCGCGCTCGGCACGATCCTGCTGCCGAGCCTGTCGAAGGCGCACGTCGACGCCGATTCGACCGAGTATTCGGCGCTGCTCGACTGGGGGCTGCGCGTCACGTTCCTGCTCGCGGCGCCGAGCGCGCTCGCGCTGTTCTTCTTCGCGACGCCGCTCACCGCGACGCTCTTCAACTACGGCAAGTTCGACGCGCATACCGTCACGATGGTCGCGCGCGCGCTCGCGACCTACGGGATCGGCCTGGTCGGCATCATCCTGATCAAGATCCTCGCGCCGGGCTTCTATGCGAAGCAGGACATCAAGACGCCCGTGAAGATCGCGATCGGCGTGCTGATCGTCACGCAGATCTCGAACTACGTGTTCGTGCCGCTGATCGGCCATGCGGGCCTCACGCTGAGCATCGGCGTCGGCGCGTGCCTGAACTCGCTGCTGCTGTTCATCGGGCTGCGCAAGCGCGGCATCTACCAGCCGTCGCCGGGCTGGCTGCGCTTCTTCATGCAGCTCGTCGGCGCGACGCTCGTGCTCGCGGGCGTGATGCACTGGTTCTCGATCAGCTTCGACTGGACCGGGATGCGCTCGCAGCCGCTCGATCGCATCGCGCTGATGGCCGCGTGCCTCGTGCTGTTCGCTGCACTATATTTCGGTATGTTGTGGGTGATGGGCTTCAAATACGCTTACTTCAGAAGGCGCGCCAAGTGACGACCGCTATGACCCGCGTCCTCGACTACTTCAGCACGCTCGTGGCCGACGACGACAGCCTGCCCGTCACGGAAACCGCGCTGTCGCTGGCGCAGGACGCATATCCCGACCTTGACCTGCAGGGCACGCTGGCCGAACTCGACATGCTTGCGGCGCGGCTGCGCCAGCGGCTCGCCGACGATGCGGACCTGAAAGGCCGCGTCGCCGCGCTGAACGACTTCTTCTTCCGCGAACTCGGCTTCGCGTGCAATCACAACGATTACTACGACCCCGATAACAGCCACCTGAACGCCGTGCTGAAACGGCGGCGCGGGATCCCGATCTCGCTGTCGGTGCTGTATCTGGAGCTCGCCGAGCAGGTCGGCGTGCCGGCGCGCGGCGTATCGTTCCCCGGCCATTTCCTGCTGCGCGTCACGCTGCCGGACGGCGACCTGATCATCGATCCGACCAACGGCCATTCGCTGTCGGAAGCCGAGATGGTCGAGATGCTCGAGCCGTACGTCGCGCGCGCGGCTGGCGCGGTCGACAGCGCGTTGCGCGCGCTGCTGCAGCCCGCGACGAGCCGCGAGATCATCGCGCGGATGCTGCGCAACCTGAAGACGATCTATCTGCAGACGGAACGCTGGCAGCGGCTGCTCGCGGTGCAGCAGCGGCTCGTGATCCTGTTGCCCGAGCAGCTCGACGAGGTGCGTGACCGTGGTTTCGCGTATGCGCGGCTCGACTACCTGCGCCCCGCGCTCGAGGATCTCGAGCAGTATCTCGGCGAGCGGCCGGAGGCGGACGATGCGACCGTCGTCGAGTCGCAGGTGACCGAATTGCGGCAGCGGATGCAGCGCGACGACGAGGACTGAGCCGGTCGCGCGACGGCCGGAACCCGGCATGAAGAACGCCCGCATCGCGGGCGTTCTTCATTCGCGCTTACTTCGGCTGCATCCGGATCGCGCCGTCGAGGCGGATCACTTCGCCGTTGAGCATCGGATTCTCGACGATCTGGCGCACCAGCATTGCGTATTCGGCCGGTTTGCCGAGCCGCGGCGGGAACGGCACCATTGCGCCGAGCGCGTCCTGCACGTCCTGCGGCATGCCGAGCAGCATCGGCGTCTCGAACAGGCCGGGCGCGATCGTCATCACCCGGATGCCACTGCGCGCCAGGTCGCGCGCGATCGGCAGCGTCATGCCCGCGACGCCGGCCTTCGAGGCCGCGTACGCGGCCTGGCCGATCTGCCCGTCGAACGCGGCGACCGATGCGGTACTGACGATCACGCCGCGCTCGCCGTCTGCGGTCGGCGCGGTTGCGGCCATCGCGGCCGCCACGAGCCGGATCATGTTGAACGTGCCGACGAGGTTCACGTTGATCGTCTTCGCGAACACGTCGAGCGGATGTGCGCCGTCCTTGCCGACGGTCTTCGCGGCGGGCGCGATGCCCGCGCAGTTGACGAGGCCGCGCAGCGTGCCCGCGCGCGTCGCCGCGTCGACGGCCGCCTGCGCGTCGGCTTCGCTCGACACGTCGCAGTACACGAATTCACCGCCCAGCTCGGTCGCGAGCGCGACGCCCGCCGCCTCGTTCAGGTCGGCGAGCACGACCTTGCCGCCGGCCTGCGCGAGCATCCGCGCCGTTCCGGCGCCGAGGCCCGACGCGCCACCCGTGATCAGAAAGACGTTGCCGCGAATCTCCATGACTGTCTCCTTTGTCGACCGCCCTTGGCGCTTTAGCGCTTAGGGAGGTCCCATGCAAGGCGGTCGACCGCCCTTGGCGCTTTACCGGGCGAAAAAAAACCGCCCGGAAAGGGCGGCTTGCGGTGCGCGATGCGGTGCTTACTTCAGTGCGTCGAACGCGCGCTCGCGGATTTCCTCGACGCTGCCGAGGCCCGAGATCTTACGATACTGCGGCGCCTTCAGGCCGTTTTCCTCGCCGCGCTGCGCCCAGTCGCCGTAGTACTTGATCAGCGGCTTGGTCTGCGCTTCGTACACTTCGAGGCGCTTCTTGACGGTTTCTTCCTTGTCGTCGTCGCGCTGGATCAGCGGTTCGCCCGTCACGTCGTCGTGGCCCTCGACCTTCGGCGGGTTGAACTTGACGTGATACGTGCGGCCCGATGCCGGGTGCGTGCGGCGGCCGCTCATGCGCTCGATGATTTCCGAGAACGGCACGTCGATCTCGAGCACGTAGTCGATCGCGACACCGGCGTCCTTCATCGCATCGGCCTGCGCGATCGTGCGCGGGAAGCCGTCGAACAGATAGCCGTTCGCGCAATCGGATTCCTTCAGGCGTTCCTTGACGAGGCCGATGATCAGGTCGTCCGTCACGAGCTTGCCTTCATCCATGAAGCGCTTCGCTTCGATGCCGAGCGGCGTGCCGGCCTTCACGGCCGCGCGCAGCATGTCGCCCGTCGAGATTTGCGGGATGCCGAATTTTTCCTTGATGAAGTTTGCCTGGGTGCCCTTTCCCGCGCCGGGCGCGCCCAACAGGATCAAACGCATGGTGATATCTCCAAGTATGTAGATTCGTGTGGCGAGACGCAAAGGCGCCGGCGACAACGTGCGCGGGGCTTGCCTGGCGCGCGGCGGACCGGTCTGATGCGGCGCGTCGGCTTCGGCGACGCGCGGCTGCCGGCAGGGCCGCGGGCGGGGTCAAGCGAGGACGCGCTGGTCGCGGACGGCTCGCACAATCGCTTGATTATGCCACGGGTTATTTTGAACCCGGCTGAAAAAGGGCCTGCACGCGCGCGAGATCGGCGGGCGTGTCGATTCCGGCTTCGGGCGCGGACCCGGTGATCAGCACTGCGATGCGCTCGCCGTGCCACAGCGCGCGCAGCTGTTCGAGCTGCTCGGCCTGTTCGATCGGCGCCTGCGCGAGCGTCGGATACGTGCGCAGGAAACGCACGCGATATGCATAGAGACCGATGTGCCGATAGACCGGAAATGCAGGGGCCGGCATCGCCGCGACGTCCGGCCAGTGCGGCTGGTATGCGTCGCGGCTCCACGGAATCGGCGCACGCGAGAAGTACAGCGCGACGCTCTGCGCGTCGAGCGCGACCTTCACGACGTTCGGGTTGAACACGTCGGCTGCATCGTGGATCGGGTGGGCCGCGGTCGCGATCGCGCAGGCCGGATGCGCAGCCAGGTGCGACGCTACGTCGCGCACGAGCACGGGGTCGATCAGCGGCTCGTCGCCCTGCACGTTGACGACGACGGTGTCGTCGCTCCACCCGAAGGTGGCCGCGACTTCCGCGAGCCGGTCGGTGCCGGATGGATGGTCGGCACGCGTCAGCACCGCCTCGAAGCCGTGATCGCGCGCCGCGTCGAGCACGCTTTGCGCGTCGGACGCGACGAGCACCTGCTGCGCGCCCGCTTCGCGCGCGCGCTCGGCGACGCGCACGACCATCGGCTTGCCGCCGAGATCGGCGAGCGGCTTGTTCGGGAGGCGCGTCGACGCGAGCCGGGCGGGAATGACGGCGATGAAGGGTTGCGGGTGAGTCATCGGAGGGAGCGGTGAGAGGGACGGGGCGGGTGGCGCGTCCGGCGCCGGTCGCCTGGCGGCGTTCGGCGACCGGCCGGGGCCGGGTCGCCTTCAAGCGATTGCGGCGGTCGAGCGGCCTGACGGTTTAGCGGCCGGCCGGGTCGACCGGCGTGCCTTCGACGGTCTGGCGCGCTTCGTCTACGAGCATCACGGGGATGCCGTCGCGGATCGGGTAGGCGAGCTTGTCCGCATTGCAGATCAGCTCCTGCGCGGCGCGGTCATAGTGGAGCGGGCCTTTGCAGATAGGGCACACAAGGATTTCAAGCAGGCGAGCGTCCACGGAGTTTCTCCACAACGAGGGCAATGAGGCGAGGGTCGAGCGCGGCTTCGACAGGGACGACCCAGAGTCGAGCGTCGCGCCAGGAAGCGCCCAATTTTACTGCATCCTTCTCGGTGATCAGGATCGCATCGACGGCATCGTCGACGAACGGATTGTCGGCGAACGCATAGTGGTCGGGCAGCGCGCGCGTCGCCGGCGCCAGACCGGCCGCGCGTAGCGTCGCGAAGAAGCGTTCCGGCGCGCCGATGCCGGCCGCGGCGAGCACGCGCTCGTTCGCGAACTGCGACAGCGGGCGGCGCAGCGCGGGCTGGTCGAGGTGCCATGCGGCGCCCGGTGTGAGCGCGAGCGCGTAAGTGTCGGCCCACGGCGGTAGCGTGCCGCTGTACGGGTCGTTGACGAGCGTGGCGTCGCGGTGCCGCGACAGCGGCTCGCGCAGCGGGCCGGCCGGTAGCAGGAAGCCGTTGCCGCCGAGCCGGTGGTCGAACACGACGAGCTCGACCGTGCGCGCGAGGCGGTAGTGCTGCAGGCCGTCGTCGCTGACGATCACGTCGACGTCCGGATGCGCTGCGCGCAGCGCCTGCGCGGCAGCGACGCGGTCGGGGCACACCCAGACGGGCGCGTCGGTGCGGCGCGCGATCAGCAGCGGCTCGTCGCCGGCCGCGCTCGCGTGCGACGCGGGCGTGACGGCGGTCGGCGCTTTCACGTTCGCGCCGTAGCCGCGCGACACGACGCCGGGCGTGAAGCCGGCCGCGCGCAACGCGTCGACGAGCGCGATCACGGTCGGCGTCTTGCCGGTGCCGCCGACGGTCACGTTGCCGACCACGACGACGGGCACGCCGACGTCGACCGGTTTCTTCCAGCCCTGCGCATAAGCGGTGCGCCGCAGCGCCGCGCACAGGCCGAACACGCATGCGAACGGCGTGAGCGCCCACGCGAGCGCGCCGCGCCGCTGCCATTCGCGTGTCAGGCGCGCTTCGAGCCGGGCGAGCGGGCCGCCGGGCGCGCTCATCGGACCGGGCGCGGCGCGTCGTGCGCCGAGGCGTGGGACGGATTCGTCAAGGCGGATTCTCCGTTGGGCGGCGCATGCCGCGGGGTCTGCGGAAGGCGGCACTCTAGCGCGCCGCATGCGGACGCGGCAAGCGCGACCGGCCGACGCAGCCCGCGGGGCCGGATCGCGGCGGGCTGTGGATAACTCTGTGAAGAACGCCCCGGTCGATGGCCTCAAACGCCCGCCCGGTGGGCATCGAATCGGATGAGAATCATTTCGAAAGGTTTAAAAGTATATAAAAATCAATGTGTTATCGGGAATTGTCTGGCTTTTTTAGAGGTTTCCAAGCGTTTTAGGCGGACGATTGCCGGAATGTGGACACCTTTCGAGCGCCGCGACCCATGCGCGCGGTGCTGGACGCCGCGCGTGTGTCGGACTATCGTGTCGCCGCCAGCATTCATCCGACCGTCCATGCCTTCCGACTCCCCTTTTGCTGCACCCGGCGCGACCCGCGGCGGCGACGAAGTGATTCCCGTTTCGGCGCTCAATCGCGCGATTTCGACGATGCTCGAGCGTTCGTTTCCGCTGCTGTGGATTTCGGGCGAAGTATCGAATTTCACGCGCGCCGCGAGCGGCCACTGGTATTTCTCGATCAAGGACCAGCAGGCGCAGATGCGCTGCGTGATGTTCCGCGGCCGCGCCCAATACGCGGAATTCACGCCGCGCGAAGGCGACCGGATCGAGGTTCGCGCGGTCGTCACGATGTACGAGCCGCGCGGCGAAGTGCAGCTCAACGTCGAGGCCGTGCGGCGCACCGGGCAGGGGCGCCTGTACGAGGCATTCCTCCGGCTGAAGGCGCAGCTCGAAGGCGAAGGGCTTTTCGCGCCCGAGCGCAAGCGGCCGCTGCCGGCCCACCCGCGCGCGATCGGCATCGTCACGTCGCTGCAGGCAGCCGCGCTGCGCGACGTGCTGACCACGCTCGCACGCCGTGCGCCGCACATTCCGGTGATCGTCTATCCGGCGCCCGTGCAGGGTGCCGGTTCCGCCGAAAAGCTCGTCGCGGCCGTCGAGGCCGCGAATGCGCGGCGCGAGGTCGACGTGCTGCTGGTCTGCCGCGGCGGCGGCTCGATCGAGGATCTGTGGTCGTTCAACGACGAGGCGCTGGCGCGCGCGATCGCGGCGAGCGAGCTGCCGATCGTCAGCGGCGTCGGGCACGAAACCGATTTCACGATCGCGGACTTCGCGGCCGACGTGCGCGCGCCGACGCCGACCGGCGCGGCCGAACTCGCGAGCCCGCAGCGCGCGCTGCTGCTGCGCGAGGTCGGCGACCGCCAGCGTGCGCTCGCGCGCGGCATGGAACGTCGGCTCGAACAGCGCGCGCAGCAGCTCGACTGGCTCGCGCGCCGGCTCGTGAGCCCGGCCGAGCGGCTGCGGCGGCAGCGCACGCATGTCGAGCAGCTCGCGGTGCGGCTCGCGTCGGCGGCGTCGCGGCCGGTGCGCGACGCACGCGCGCGCTTCGCGCTCGCGCAGTTGCGCTGGCAGCGCGCGCGGCCCGATCCGTCACAGGCGCGCCAGGCGCTCGCAGGGCTGTCGCAACGTCTCGCGCTCGCATTGCAGCGCCGTCACGAGCGCGACACGGCGCGTGTGTCAGCCTGTGCGGCGCGGCTCGAGGTGCTGAGCCCGAAGCGTACGCTCGAGCGCGGCTATGCGGCGCTCATCGATGCGCAGACGGGCCGCGCGGTGCGCGCGCCGAGCGCGCTGAAGCCGCAGCGGCGCCTGACCGTGCATCTCGCCGAAGGCTCGGCCGACGTGTCGCTCGCCGACGTGCAGCCGCGGTTGACCGATACGATCTGACGTAACCGGCGCAAGCGAAACGAAGGTCCCGCAACGGATGCGTCCCGCGCGGGAACGGATACTGCGTACCGCCGGTTCGTCCTGCCGGACGTTGCGCAAACGTCGCTTTTCCGCATACCGCGGATAAATGGCCCGTGAGTTTGCGGGGTTATTCGTCCTCGCCTACAATCGGACGCTCGGCAGCATTCAACACAAGCCCCCCTACATACTCAACGAAGGAATCGCCATGGCTCATACGCTCCCGCCGCTCCCGTACGCTGAAGACGCACTCGCGCCGACCATCTCGCTCGAGACGATCCAGTACCACTACGGCAAGCACCATCAGGCTTATGTGACGAACCTGAACAATCTGATCCCGGGCACGGAATTCGAAAACCTGTCGCTGGAAGAGATCGTGAAGAAGTCGTCGGGCGGCATCTTCAACAACGCCGCGCAAATCTGGAACCACACGTTCTTCTGGAACAGCCTGTCGCCGAACGGCGGCGGCGCACCGACGGGCGCGCTGGGCGATGCGATCAACGCGAAGTGGGGTTCGTACGACGCATTCAAGGAAGCGTTCACGAAGGCTGCAGTCGGCACGTTCGGTTCGGGCTGGGCATGGCTGGTGAAGAAGGCCGACGGTTCGCTCGACATCGTGTCGACGAGCAACGCAGCGACGCCGCTGACGACCGCCGACAAGGCACTGCTGACGATCGACGTGTGGGAGCACGCGTACTACATCGACTACCGCAACGCACGTCCGAAGTTCGTCGAAGCGTTCTGGAACATCGTGAACTGGGACTTCGCAGCGAAGAATTTCGCGTAAGGTCCTCCGGTGCGTCGCGCGCCGTAGCGGCGCGCAGCACCCCGTAAAAAAGCCCTCGTTGCGAGGGCTTTTTTGTTTTTTGCCGGGCAGGATCGTGCCGCGCTTGCCGGATCAGCCGACGACGCCGAGCACCCAGCCGAGCGCCGCGCTCGCGATCACGACAGCCCACGGCGGCACGCGCCAGAACGTCAGCGCGACGAACGCGACGAGCGCGGCGGCCAGGTCGCGCGGCGCCACGATCGTGTCGGTCCAGACCGGGTGATAGAGCGCGGCGAGCAGCAGCCCGACGACGGCCGCGTTCACGCCCGCGAGCGCGGCCTGCATGCGCGTGCTGCGGCGCAGGCGTTCCCAGAACGGTGCGGTGCCGGCAACGAGCAGGAACGACGGCGCGAAGATCGAGACGAGCGCGATCGTGCCGCCGAGCCAGCCGTTCGGCGCGTCGCGCAGCGAAGCGCCGAGGAATGCCGCGAACGTGAACAGCGGCCCCGGCACGGCCTGCGCGAGCCCATAGCCGGCGAGGAACGCCGAATCGCCGACCCAGCCGGGCGCGACCACGGCCACCTGCAGCAGCGGCAGCACCACGTGCCCGCCGCCGAACACGAGTGCGCCCGTGCGGAAGAACGCATCGACGACGGCAAGCGTATCGGAGCGGAGCACGCGTGCCGCGAACGGCAGCGCGACGAGCAGCGCCGCGAACAGCGCGAGCCACAGCACGCCCGCGCGGTGCGATACGTGCAGCGGCAACGGCTCGTGGGCGTCGCGCGCCGGCTGCGGCAGCAGGACGAGACCGGCCGCACCGGCCGCGACGATCACCGCAATCTGCGTCCACGCGGCCGGCGCGAGCAGCGCGACGCACGCGGCCGCGGCCATCAGCGTGACGCGCCGCCCATCCGGGCACAGCGTGCGCGCCATGCCCCAGACGGCTTGCGCGATCACCGCGACCGACACGATGCGCAACCCGTGCAGCGCGCCGGCTTCGATCGGCGCGCCCGTCGCGTGAACGCCGAGCGCGAACAGCATCATCAGCAGCGCCGACGGCAGCGTGAAGCCGAGCCAGGCGGCGAACATTCCCGCATAGCCGGCGCGCGCGAGGCCGATCGCCATCCCGACCTGGCTGCTCGCGGGCCCCGGCAGGAACTGGCACAGCCCGACGAGATCCGCATACGTGCGCTCGGTGAGCCAGCCGCGCCGCGTGACGAATTCGGCGCGGAAGTAGCCGAGATGCGCGACCGGGCCGCCGAACGACGTGAGGCCGAGCCGCAGGAATGCGACGAACACGGGCCATGGCTGGCGGGAAGGGGCGGGGACGGTCGATGTATTCAAGACGGGGCGCGGGGCGAACGGACGAGCCGCCACGATAGCGCAACGCGGCGACGGCGGGGCGTTGCGTGTCGGCTGTTGAGCGGCGTTCAGTGCGTAGCGCCGCCCAGCCCGCTCGCGCGGCGCAACGCGTCGATGTCGACGAGTTCGATCTCGCCGACATGCAACCGTACGACGCCGTCTGCCTGCAGCGCCTTCAGCAACTGGTTGGTGGTCTGCCGCGTCAGCGACAGCATCGACGCGAGCGTTTCCTGCGACAGCCGCACGCGCGTGCGCCCGGCGCTGATACCGCCGTAGCCTTCGGCGATCATCAGCAGGCGCGCGGCGAGCCGCTGCGCGGCCGGCATCACGCTCATCGATTCGACGGTGAGGAAGCTCAGGCGCAGCTTTTGCGCCATCAGCAGCGCGAACTGCCGCCAGTATTGCGGCGTCGCGTCGAGCATCGGGAGCAGCGCGGCCTGCGGGACGTGCAGCAGCAGCGCGTCGTCGAGCGCGATCGCGTCGTGCGTGCGCGGCTGGCCGTCGAACAGCGCGATTTCGCCGAACCACGTGACGGGCTCGGCGACCGTCAGCAGCGCTTCCTTGCCCTGCGGGTCGACCGCACCTATCGTGAGTGAACCGGCCAGTACCGCGTACAGCCCGCACGGCGGGTCGCCGCGCCGGAACAGCGCGTGGCCGGCCGGCAGGCGGCGCAGCGCCGCACGGGCGAGCAGGTCCGCGCGCAACGCGGGCGGCAGCGCGGCGAACCACGGGTTCGCTTCGATCTGCGGCACGTAGGGGGCGAGCGACGAAGGCATGGGCACGCGATGTCGGGTAGCTGACAGAGGTTCTCGGGCGTGACGCGCATCATAGCGCTCAACGACCGACGAGGAGACGCGATGAAGACGCTCGAAGACCATCTTTCCCAGTATGCGGCCTACCATCGCGACGCGCGCAACATCGCGACGCATCTGGTCGGCATTCCGATGATCGTGTTCGCGGTCGAGGTGCTGCTGTCGCGGCCGGCGATCGGCATGCCGGCCGGCATCGCGCTGTCGCCGGCGCTGCTGCTCGCCGTCGCGTTCGCGGTGTTCTACCTGCGTCTCGACCTGCGGTTCGGGATCGTGATGACGGCGTTGTTCGCGCTCGGCCTGTGGGCCGCGCAGGCGCTTGCGCTGCTGCCGACCGCGCAATGGCTCGGCATCGGCATCGGTGCGTTCGTCGTCGGCTGGATCGTGCAGTTCGTCGGGCACTGGTTCGAAGGGCGCAAGCCCGCATTCGTCGACGATCTGGTCGGCCTGATGGTCGGGCCGCTGTTCGTCGTTGCCGAAGTCGCGTTCTTCGCGGGGCTGCGCGGCGACGTGCGCCGCGAGGTCGAGCGGCGGGCCGGGCCCGTGCACGGCGGCGCACACTCGCATGTCTGACTCGATCCGCTCGCGCGCGAAGTGCGAGCCGCGTAGGGCCGGCTTAGCGCCATCGTTGCGTGGGCCGCGCGCGACGCCACAGGCGGGGCGCAACGGCTAAGATGCGGGGTGCGTCATACGACGCCTATGCGGAGCAATCGCCATGGTGGATCGCCCGACTCTCGACGCCTACGATGCCCATGCCGCGCAATATGCGCAGGACTGGCTCGACCAGGCCGCGCCCGACGACATGTACGCGCTGCTCGAACAGCATTTCTCGCCGGGGCCGACCGCGGACGTCGGCTGCGGAGCGGGGCGCGACACGGCCTGGCTCGCTTCGCGCGGCTTCGACGTGCGCGGCTACGATGCGAGTGCCGCGCTGCTCGACGAGGCGCGGCGGCGCCATCCCGACCTGAGCTTCGAGCTGGCCGCACTGCCGGCGCTGGCCGGCGTGCCGTCCGGCGCGTTTCGCAACGTGCTGTGCGAGACGGTCGTCATGCACCTCGAACAGGCGGACGCGGCGGCCGCCGCCGCACGGCTGGCCGATCTCCTGATGCCGGGCGGCACGTTGTACCTGAGCTGGCGGGTGGCCGGAAACGGCGCGCTGCGCGACGAGCGCGGCCGCCTCTATACGCCGCTCGATTCGGCGCGGATGCACGCGGCGCTCGGCGCCGGCATGCACGTGATCGACGAGCACGAGGTCGTCAGCGCGTCGTCCGGCAAACGCGTACACCGGCTGATCGTGCGCAAGGCGGCCGCCGCGTGACGGCGGCGCGCGGTCGCGTTCACTCGCGGTTGAGCGCCGCTTCCCAGTTGATGTCGACGCAGAGCACCTGCATGCCGGCCGCGGCGGGTGCGGCGACCGATGCGGTCACGCACAGGTGCGCCTCGTTGATCGACAGGTAGGGCGGCGTCAGATGCACACGGCCCGGCGCGCGCATCGCGTCGATGAAGTACGGGCGGCGCTCCCAGCTCGCGCCTTCGGAATGCAGCAGTGGCCGGAAGCGCTTGGCGCGCTGCGACACGCTGCCGCGCGCGAGCACGTTGTCGCCGATCTGGCGCCCCGATGCGTCGAGCAGGAAGCAGCGCGCGGTCTCGGGCAGCCCGAGCACGGCGGCGGCGGCATCGGTGAGCGATTCGCCCGCAGCGAGCTTCCGGCTCGCTTCCTCGAGCGCGGCGACATACGGTGCGAGCCGTTCTGCCTGCGTACGCTCGCGTTGCGCGACGCGCAGCCGCAGCGCGGCCGACAGCGTATCCATGCAGCCCGCCGCAGCCTGCGGTTGCACGGGGTCGACGCTCGGTCCCGCGAAGTACTGGCCCTGCACGAAATCGACGTTGCACTCGAGTGCGATCAGCGCGTCGCGCTCGGTCGCGAGGCCGCCCATCAGCACGAGCTGGCCGGATTCGTGCAGCAGCGACACGAGCCCCGGCAGCACGCGTTCGAGATGCGAGTGCTCGCTCGCCTGCGCGAGGATGCCGCGGTCGAGCGTGACGATATCGGGATGCAGGTGCCACACGCGGTCGATGTTCGAATGCTTCGCGCCGAACCCGCCGAGCGCGATCAGGAAGCCGGCCTTGCGCAGCCCGTCGACGATCGCCGCGTAGCGCGGCGTCTCGCCGCCCGCCTGCTCGGGCACCTCGAGCACCACGCGGTGCGGCGGCAGCCCGAGCGCCTTCAGGTTCGCGAGCAGCGCGTCGCCGTAGACGGTGTCCATCAGCGCGGCCGGATGCAGGCTCAGGAAAAGCCATTCGTCGTGACTGTCGAACGCGTGGAAATTGCCGAGATGCAGCGATTCGGCGAGCCGGCCGAGTTCGAGCAGGTCGCCGCGCCGTGCCGCCTGCGTGAACACCTCGTGCGACGCCACCTGGCGGCTTTCCTCGTCGTGCGCGCGCAGCGATGCGTGATAGCCGATCGCACGGCGGTGCGACACCGAGAAAACGGGCTGGAACACGCTGAACACGGTGTAGCCGCCGTACAGCACGGTGCGCCGGTTCCCGTCGTCGCCGGCGACGGGGCGGGGCGGCTGAAAGCCGGGGGGATCGATTTCGATCATGCTCATGATGTCGGCCGAAGGAAGACTGCCAGTTTACCTAGAGAATAGGCGAGCAAGAAGCGTGCACGGCATCGTGCCTCATGCGGCGGCCCGTCGCGGCCGGTGGACGGGATATTGCGGCGCGCATCGCAGGGGCGGGCTGCACCGCGATGGTGCGCGCGGTGACGGTGCGGTGCCCGAAACGGCGCGCACCGCGCGTCACGCGCGCTCGGACGGGTCGGTCTTGCGCGCGGTGCTGCGGATCTCGGGCGCGAGCTGCGCGAAGATCCAGGCGGACGCGGCCGTGATGATCCCGACGCAGATGAACGTCGCATGGAACGCCGGCAGCGTGTTGCTCGGCGTCACGGTGCGCAGCATGCCGGTGAACGTTGCGAGCAACGCGCCGGCGACCGTGACGCCGAGGCTCATCGACAGCATCTGCACGAGCGAGAACAGGCTGTTGCCGCTGCTCGCGCCGCCCGTGCCGAGATCCTTCAGCGTCAGCGTGTTCATCGCGGTGAACTGCATCGAGTTGAAGCCGCCGAACAGCGCGAGATGCAAGACCTTCACCCATACGGGCACCGTGTCGCGCATCAGCGCGAAGCTCGCCATCATCACGCCGACCATGATCGTGTTCGCAAGCAGCACCTTGCGGTAGCCGTGCTGCGTGATCAGCCGCGTGATGATCCGCTTCGAGAACATCCCGGCCGCCGCGACCGGCAGCATCATCAGCCCGGCCTCGAACGCCGAGTAGCCGAGGCTCACCTGCAGCAGCAGCGGGATCAGGTACGGCATCGCGCCGCTGCCGATCCGCGCGAACAGGTTGCCGAGCAGCCCGACGCTGAACGTGTGGATCCTGAACAGTTCGAGCGAGAAGATCGGTTGCGGCGCGCGCACCGCGTACAGCCCGTACGCGACGAAGCACGCGAGGCTCAGGATCAGCAGCACGAGCACGGCTGCGTGCTGCATGCCGAGATCGGCGAGCCCGTCGAGCGACAGCGAGATCGCGACCATGCCGATCGTCAGCAGCAGATAGCCCTTCAGGTCGAAGCGGCCGACGGCCGGGTTGCGCGAATCGGGCATCGAATAGAAGGTCGCGATGCAGCCCGCGACGCCGACCGGCACGTTGATCAGGAAGATCCAGTGCCACGACGCGATCTTCACGAGCCAGCCGCCGAGCGTCGGCCCGATCAGCGGGCCGATCAGGCCGGGAATCGCGACGAACGACAGCGCGGACAGGTAGCGTTCGGCCGGAAAGGTGCGCAGCACCGCGAGCCGCCCGACCGGCAGCAGCATCGCGCCGCCGACCCCCTGCACGACGCGGAACGCGACGAGCTGCGTCAGCGTATGCGCGTTCGCGCACAGCAGCGAGCCGAGCGAGAACACCAGGATCGCGCTGAAGAACACGCGCCGCGTGCCGAACGTGTCGGCGAGCCAGCCCGACACGGGGATCATCACCGCCATCGTCAGCGAGTACGCGATCACGACCGACTGCATCCGCAGCGGCGATTCGCCGAGGCTCGCGGCCATCGACGGCAGCGCCGTGTTGACGATCGTCGCATCGAGCGTCTGCATGAAGAAGCCCGTCGCAACGAGCCACAGCATCACGGTGAGGTTCTTTTCGCCGGGAGCGGCGGCGGGCGGGCTTTGGAACATGAAGACGGGGCGGTGGCGCGGGACAGCCGCCATTGTAGGGAAAGCCGCCGTGCCGTGCAGGTTCGGTGCAACGCGAAGTCCGGCCGGCGGATGCCCGTCCCCGTCGGTTGGCCAGTACAGTTCAGTCAAAAGTGTCTGTAGCCGTATCTGTCCGTGTGCTGTCACTGTCCGAAATACTGGTGCCATCGAACCCGTGCGACCAGGAGGCTGCCATGCGCGAACTGCGACTCTACGTGATGGACGGTGACGAGCCGGCAGGACGGTGGCGGATCGTCGATCGCACCGTACTCAAGGTGGCCGAAGGCGACGTCTGGGTGACCGTCGAGGGCCGCCCCGACGACCACTGGCTCGCTGCCGGCGATTCGCTGACGTTGATGTCCGGCATGCGCGTATGGGTCAGCGCGGGGCCGCACGGCGCGACGTTCGCGTTCGGTCCGCTCGCGGTGCCGGCCGTGCGCGCCGCGCAGGCGTGGTGGCGGCCGCTCGTCGCGTGGCGCGATGGCCGTCGTCACGCGGCCGCGTCGCTGCCGACGTAGCGCGCCCGGGGCCGGATCAGCTTGCCGTCCGCATATTGTTCGAGCGCATGGGCGATCCAGCCGGCCGTGCGGCCGGCCGCGAACAGCGTGAACGCCGCGCCATCCGGCAGCGCGAGCGTGCGCTCCAGCACCGCAAGCGCGAAATCGATCGCCGGCCGCAGGCCCGTCGCCGCTTCGACGCGTGCGGCGAGCGCGCGCGCCATGTGTAGCGCCGGTCGGTCGGGTACCGCCGCGTGCAGTGCGTCGAGCAGCGCCAGCGCACGCGGATCGCCGTCGGGATAGAGCGGGTGCGCGAAACCGGACAGTGCCGTGCGGCCGCCGTCCGCGCGTTCGTCGTGCGCCAGCCGCAGCGCAAGGTAGCGATCGAGGTCGGCGGCGCGGGCTGCTTCGTCGAGCAGCGCGCCCGCGCGGAACGTCTCGCCGCCGTGACGCGGGCCCGACAGCGCCGCGAGCCCGCCCGCGATCGCGCCGAACAGGTGAGTGCCGGTCGACGCGATGCAGCGCACCGCAAAGGTCGACGGATTCAGTTCGTGATCGGCGCACAGCACGAGCGCGCGGCGCAGCAGGTCGGCTTCGTCGCGCCGTCGCACGCGCCATGCGGCAGCGAGCTGCCGGTGCACGGGCGCGTCGCCCGGCGCGATGCCGGCGAGCGCGGCCGTCGCGACGCGCAGCAGCAGCGC
>NZ_JBFPFS010000041.1:0-70566 GCF_047978125.1 Burkholderia sp. LFS061
CCATCTTCCTGCGCCAGCCGTGCGCCCAACCCGCTGCACACCACCGACTTCGCTTCCCCTCTCCCGCGCCGCGTTGCCGTTAGCGCGAAAGAGGCGTGATTCTATGCACCCGCCGCCGTCTCCGCAAGCCCCTTTGTGAAATTATTTTGAAAAAGCCTCCGTGCGCTCGCGCGCACGGTGGCTTTGAACAGAATGGGCCGGGTGTTGCTATTGGCGTCCGGGCCACCGGCAACGCTTCCTCTATATGTAGAAGCGCGTCACTTGCCGCCCACGGCAGCCTGCAACTGCTCGACCGGCACCGCGTCGGCCATTGCCGTGTAGCCCGTATCGCTTGGATGGATGCCGTCGCCGCTGTCGTATCGACGCTGCAGCACGCTCGGGCGCGCCGGATCGCGCAACACCGCGTCGAAGTCGATCACGCCGTCGAACCCTCCACCACTCCGGATCCACCGGTTCACCTCGAGCCGGATCGCCTCGCGCCCGGCCGGCAACCCGGCCGGCGTGAGCGTCGCGACGAAGACCTTCACGCCCTGGCGGTGTGCCGCGTCGATCAGCCGACGATAGCCGTCGATCAGCGACGCGGCCGTGACCTGCGTGTGCGGATGGTCGCAATCGAGCCCCGCGTGCGGCGGCATCGCCGCGAAGTTGATGTCGTTGATCCCGATCAGCACGACCGCGGCCTTCACGCCCGAGCGCGACAGCGCATCGCGCTCGAACCGCGACGCCAGCGACGTGCCGTAGCACGCGGAATCGCTAAGCAGCCGGTTCCCGCTGATGCCCAGATTCACGACGCCGATCGAATCGGCACCCGACGCAGTCAGCCGACGCGCCAGCGCGTCCGGCCAGCGGCGGTTCCGGTTCACGCTCGAACGCAGTCCGTCGGTGATCGAATCGCCGATCGCGGCCACGCTGGCTCGCGCGGAACCAACCTCGACGGCCAACTCGGTCACCCATGCATATTGGGTAAAACGGGTACGGAACGCGGCGGCGGCCGGATCGTTCACGTGATTGCCCGGCGCAGAGACATAGTTGAACTGGTTTGACACGCGGTGCCAAACCGTCATCCGCTGGTTCGGTCCCATCTGCAGACTGATGGCATACGGCTGTCCGGCCGTCACGTCGATCGCCACCGGATCGCTTTCGACTTCCTGCCCCGGCGCGAGCGCCACCGACGCCTTGCCGCCGAACCTGACCGGCACGGCCGCGCCGCCGGCGAGCGCGGCGCCGTCGCCGGCACGTGCGAGGCTCGCCGCCTCGACGACCAGCGGTGCGTGACCGTATGCATTGCTGACGCGAATCCGCGCTGCCCGTCCCGACACCGTCGGGTAGACGATCTGGCGCACGGTCCGCCCGGCCACGTCGGGTGCGCGATAGAGCGGCGGCGGCGCGGCAAGGTCGGGAATCGGCTGCAACGCGGTCGCCCACGCGGCCACCCATCCTGCCGGCGCGGCCGAAGCCGCGAACGGCGACACGAAAACGGCCGCGCCCAGCACGGCCGCGGCGAAACTGCTTCGGAATGACATCGGCAAAATCCTCATCGGAAAGCGGGCATTGTGCCGCAGAAGACGCAAGTCTCATGCGGCGGTCCACGTTTGCGCCGCCTGGTCGCGCCCCGACGTCCCTCGTTTACCCGAATCTCGCCGCAAATCCGCAAGAAATTTATTAACCGACCGGTCGGTTGGTTTATACTGCGCACACATTCAACCGGACGAGAATCTCGCCATGTACACGCAATCCCTCGACATCCCCGGCAACGTCGCGCCGCTCGACGCCGCAGCCGAGTCGCCCGAGCAAGCACGGTTCGATGCGGTGATGGCCGCGGACGGCAAGATCGAACCGCAAGACTGGATGCCCGACGCCTATCGCAAGACGCTGGTTCGCCAGATCTCGCAGCACGCGCATTCGGAAGTCGTCGGCATGCTGCCGGAAGGCAACTGGATCTCGCGCGCGCCGAGCCTGAAGCGCAAGGCGATCCTGCTCGCGAAGGTCCAGGACGAAGCCGGCCACGGCCTCTATCTTTATAGCGCCGCCGAAACGCTCGGCGTGTCGCGCGATTCGCTGATCGACGCGCTGCACGCAGGCAAGGCGAAATACTCGAGCATCTTCAACTACCCGACGCCGACCTGGGCGGACGTCGGCGTGATCGGCTGGCTCGTCGACGGCGCCGCGATCATGAACCAGATCCCGCTGTGCCGCTGCACGTACGGCCCGTACGCGCGCGCGATGATCCGTGTGTGCAAGGAGGAGTCGTTCCACCAGCGCCAGGGTTTCGACGCGCTGCTGTCGATGATGAAGGGCAGCGACGCGCAGCGCGCGATGGTCCAGCAGGCCGTGAACCGCTGGTGGTGGCCGGTGCTGATGATGTTCGGCCCGAGCGACGCCGATTCGGTCCACAGCAGCCAGTCCGCAAAATGGGGCATCAAGCGGATCTCGAACGACGACCTGCGGCAGAGGTTCGTCGACGCGACAGTCGACCAGGCGAAGGTGCTCGGCGTCACGCTGCCCGATCCCGATCTGAAGTGGAACGACGCGCGCGGCCACCACGACTACGGCGCGATCGACTGGGACGAATTCTGGCGCGTGGTCAACGGCGACGGCCCGTGCAACAAGGAACGCCTCGCGACCCGCGTGAAAGCGCACGAGGACGGTGCATGGGTGCGCGAAGCCGCGCTCGCGCACGAAGCGAAGCGCCGCGCCCGCGCCGAACAGCACGCCGCCTGAGCGGCACCATCGAATTCAGGAATCAGGAGAAAGTGATGAACAAGGAATGGCCGATCTGGGAAGTGTTCGTGCGCAGCAAGCAAGGCCTCGACCACAAGCATTGCGGCAGCCTGCATGCCGCCGACGCGTCGATGGCGCTGCGCATGGCGCGCGACGTCTACACGCGCCGCCAGGAAGGCGTGAGCATCTGGGTGGTGCCGTCGTCGGCGATCACCGCATCGGATCCGAACGAGAAGGCCGAACTGTTCGAGCCGGCGGGCGACAAGATCTACCGTCATCCGACGTTCTACACGCTGCCCGACGAAGTCAACCACATGTAACGCCCGCGCCATGACGATCACGCCCGAACACCTCTCCTACGTGCTGCGCCTCGCGGACAACGCGCTGATCCTGGGTCAGCGCAACGCCGAATGGTGCGGCCACGGCCCGATCCTCGAGGAAGACATCGCGCTCACCAACATGAGCCTCGACCTCATCGGCCAGGCGCGCATGCTGTATACGCACGCCGCCGAACTCGAGCGCCAGCTCACCGGCGCGACGAAGACCGAGGACGACTACGCGTACTTCCGTACCGAGCGCGAGTTCGCGAACTTCACGCTCGCCGAACTGCCGCACTACGGCCCGGTCTCCGGCACCGCGCACGCCGACAAGGACTACGCGGTGACGATCGTGCGCAACTTCCTCTACGCGGCGCTGATGCTGCACGTATGGACCGCGCTGGAAACGTCGACCGACACGCAACTCGCCGCGATCGCCGCGAAATCGGTGAAGGAAACCCGCTATCACGTGCAACACGCGCGCGAATGGCTCATTCGCCTCGGCGACGGCACCGACGAATCGCACCGTCGCGCGCAGGATGCGCTCGACTACCTGACCCCGTACACGCGCGAATTCTTCGCAGCCGATGCGATCGACGACGCGATCGCCGCACCGGGCATCGGCCCGGCACCGGCCGCGATCGAAGCCGCATGGCGCGCGGACGTGGACGATGCGCTCGCCGAGGCGACGCTCACGCTGCCGGCGCCCGTGAAGCATGTGACGACCGGCAAGCAGGGCGAGCACTCGGAGCACATGGGCTACCTGCTCGCGGAAATGCAGAGCCTCGCGCGCCAGCACCCCGGCGCGACCTGGTAACCGGCCAACGCCACGGAGCCCGACGATGTCCGTCCAGACCGCCGCCCCCGCCGACGCCGCGCCCGCCGCGCGTCACGACGATCCGCTGCTCGCCCGCGCATGGGACGTGCTGGAAGCCGTGCCCGACCCCGAGATCCCGGTCGTGTCGATCCGCGAGCTCGGCATCCTACGCGACGTCCGCCGTGCGGACGACGGCCTGCTCGAAGTCGTGATCACGCCGACCTATTCGGGCTGCCCGGCCATGTCGCAGATCGCCGAGGACGTCGCCGCCGCACTGCAGGCCGCCGGCCTCCCGCCGCACCGAATCGAAACGGTGCTCGCGCCCGCGTGGACGACCGACTGGATCACGCAGGAAGCGCGCGACAAGCTGCGCGCGTACGGCATCGCGCCGCCGGTCGGCCAGTGCGGCAGCGCCGCGCCGCGGGAAAACGTCGTGCGTTTCGTGCCGCGGCCCGTCGCGGCGCCCGCCTGCCCGCGCTGCGGCTCCGCCCGCACCGAGCGTCTCGCGCAATTCGCGTCCACAGCCTGCAAGGCGCTGTATCGCTGCGTCGACTGCCGCGAACCCTTCGACTACTTCAAACCCTACTGAAATGAAACAGCCCCCACGCTCTCTTCATTCGCTTGGGGGGGCGCAGCTCCCCCATCCCCCGGAAGCAGATCCGTCGCGCGAGGCGGCCCGGCGGGGGTCGACGACCCCGCAATTTCATCCGCTGCGTATCCGCGACGTGCGGCCCGAGACCGCCGACGCCGTCACCGTCTCGTTCGACGTGCCGCCCGAGCTGCGCGACGCTTACCGCTTCACGCAGGGCCAGTTCGTCACGCTGAAGACCCACATCGACGGCGAGGAGACGCGCCGCTCGTATTCGATCTGCGTCGGCACGACGGACTACGACCGCGACGGCGAACTGCGCATCGGCATCAAGCGCGTGCGCGGTGGCCGCTTCTCGAACTTCGCGTTCGATACGCTGAAGCCGGGCCATACGATCGACGTGATGACGCCGGACGGCCGCTTCTTCACGCACCTGAATGCCGACCATGGCAAGCAGTACGTCGCGTTTTCCGGCGGCTCGGGGATCACGCCCGTGCTCGCGATCGTGAAGACGACGCTCGAACTCGAGCCGCGCAGCACGTTCACGCTGATCTACGGCAACCGCAGCGTCGACGCGATCATGTTCGCGGAGGAGCTCGAGGACCTGAAGAACCGCTACATGAACCGCTTCGTCCTCTATCACGTGCTGTCGGACGACCAGCAGGACGTCGAACTGTTCAACGGCGTGCTCGACCAGGCGAAATGCGCGGAATTCCTTACTACGCTGATGCCGGCCGACGCGATCGACGAGGCGTTCGTCTGCGGCCCCGCGCCGATGATGGACGCAGCCGAAGCGGCGCTGAAGGCGGCCGGCGTGCCGCAGGCGAAGGTGCATGTCGAGCGCTTCGGCACGCCGCTGCCGCAGGCCGGCGCGCCGGTCGTGGAGATCACCGACCAGACGCCGGCCGCCGACCTGGAAATCGTGCTCGACGGCAAGAAGCGCAAGCTGCGCCTGCCGTACGAAGGCGTGAGCCTGCTCGATGTCGGCCTGCGCGCGGGCCTCGCGCTGCCGTACGCGTGCAAGGGCGGCGTGTGCTGCACGTGCCGCGCGAAGGTGATCGAGGGCGAAGTGCGGATGGAGAAGAACTACACGCTCGAGGCGCACGAAGTGAAGGACGGTTTCGTGCTCACGTGCCAGTGCCACCCAATCAGCGACAAGGTCGTCGTGAGCTTCGACGAGCGTTGAGCGGCATCGCGTCGCGGCGCCGGACGGTTTCTCGCCGTCACACATCTCGCTTACACTAGGGGCCGCCGGCCGGCTGGACATCGCAACGTCCGCCCGGCCGGCGGCTTTCTTTTGTTGACGACAGGCCGATGAGTACCATTCATGTGATTCAGGGCGGCACCGCCGCCGCGTCGCTGAGCGAGGCACTCGCGCAAGCCGGACGCGACGAGCGCGTCGTCGGATTGCTCGACGATCTCGGCGTCGGGCCGCTCAAGGGCGCCGACGAGACGCCCGACACGCGTGCCGCCTTCTGGGAGCGCGTGCTCGGCGACCAGATCCCCGACTGGAACGCGGAAATCGAAGGCGAATTCGCGCGCCTCGACCAGCTCGCAATGGATGCGGGCCAGGTGGTCGTCTGGCACGCGCCGAGCGTCGGCGACAAGCTGCTGCTGCGCCGCGTCGCCTATCACCTGCGCAATGTCCCGCAGCGCCTGAACGAAGTGCGGCTGTCGGCCGCCGATCTCGACTCGGCGCAACGCGCATTGCTGTCGCGCACCGACCAGGCATGCACGACCGGGATGTTCTCGCCCGCGGAACTGGCGCGGAAACGGCCGGTGGCCGCGCCGATCTCGGTGCTGCGCATCGGTCGCCTCGCACTCGAATGGCAGGAAGCGAAGCACCTGAACGCCGAACTTCGCTATTGGGTCAGCAACACGATCAAGAGCGGCTACTATGCCGATCTCGACGCGCTGATCGTCGCGCGCGCGGAAACCGACTGGCTGCCCGCGCGGCGCCTCGTCGGCGGCATCATGGCCGACGCCGACCGCGGCGGCCTGTTCGTCAGCGACTCGATCGCCTGGTGGCGCTGTCGCGAACTCGCGGCGGCCGGCCGGCTCGAGTTGCAGGACGACGCACCCGCCGCCCTCTCTTCCACGCAGGTGCGCGCGGCCCGCACGGCCATCGCGCACCGCTAATCTTTCGCATTCGACCATGGCCCGTACCCGAGCGCCCGACCACGAATCCCAGCGCGAACAGATCCTCGATCTCGCCGCCGAGAAATTCGCGCAGACGAGCTACCCGAGCACGTCGATGTCCGATCTCGCGACCGCGAGCGGCACGTCGAAGGCACGCCTTTATCACTATTACGAGAGCAAGGAAGCGATCCTGTTCGACCTGCTCGACCGCTACACGAAGCGGCTGATGCTGATCATCGCCGAGGTCGAAGGGGCGAGCCAGCGGCGCGGCCTCAGCGAGCGCGACGCGTTCGCGGAGCTCGTGCGCGCGTTCCTCTCCGAATACGAGACGTCGCACAGCCGTCACGTCGCGCTGCTCAACGACGTGAAGTATCTCGAGGACGCGCAGCGCGAGATCGTACTCGACCGCCAGCGCGATATCGTCGCAGCGTTCACGCGGCAGCTCGCGCGCGCGTACCCTGACCGCATCTCGAAGGAAAACCAGACATCCGTGACGATGATGGTGTTCGGGATGATCAACTGGACGTTCACGTGGCTGAAGCCGGGCGGCCGTCTCGGCTACCGAGACTTCGCCGAGCAGGTGATCGACCTGATCGAACGCGGGCTGTCGACGGCGGCCTGATTGCCGCACAGCAGCAAGCGTTGCAGGACGGGCACACTGCGACGGCCCGCCGCGCATTTCATATGATGAATTTTAAATCCGTTAAAAATCAAATAGATATAGGATTAACTAAGCAGATTTAGAATTCATCCTCCAGCATAAATAAGGTTAAATACGGGTTTTCCCCAATCCGGGGGCCGGCGGTCGGGTAAAATGCTGTTGCGTTGCACAACCCGCTGTACGGTCACATATTGAGGAACCCACGATGAACACGCAATTGAACGGCAATGCCGATGTCGTCGGCACCGCCGGTAGTGCGCCGGTTCTCGTCAGGGAACTGGCTTCCAAAGACCGTGAGCAGATGCTCACCCACTTTCTCTCGCTCGACGAAGAGGACCGCCTGCTGCGCTTCGGCCAGATGGTGCCCGACCACGTGATCGAGAACTATGTCCGCACGATCGACTTCGGTCGCGACACCGTGTTCGGCGTGTTCGACCACGAACTCGAACTGATCGGCGTCGGCCACCTGGCCTACCTGCCGGCCGAGGGCGACAAGCGCACGGCCGAGTTCGGCGTGTCGGTGCTCGAAAGCGCACGCGGCCACGGCGTCGGCTCGAAGCTGTTCGAGCGCGCGGCGATCCGCAGCCGCAACACGCACGTGACGATGCTGTACATGCACTGCCTGTCGCGTAACGCGACGATGATGCACATCGCGAAGAAATCCGGGATGCGCATCGAGTACGCGTACGGCGAAGCCGACGCGTACCTGTCGCTGCCGCCGGCCGACCACTCGACGATCATCGCCGAGATGCTGCAGGAACAGGCGGCGGTGTTCGACTACGCGCTCAAGCGCCAGGCGCACCGCACGTCGAAGTTCATCGAATCGCTGATGCCCGCCGCGCTGACGGCGTAATATCGGCCGGCCGGGGGCGGCGCCCCGGGGGGCCCCGCCCCCCGGTGTGACGCCCCCCCGCCCCCCCCGGCGCGGCGGCGCCCCCGGCCCCGGGCCCCCCCCCCCCCCCCCCCCCCCCCCCGGCCCCCTTTTTTCCCTCCTCCTCCCGCCGCCGGGCGCGCTAGCGCACCGAACGAATCGGCAACGCCGTCGTCTCCTTGAAGCATTCGAGCGAAAAGCTCGTCTTCACGTCGATGACCGACGGGTGATGCAGCAGATGCTCCTGCACGAAGCGGGAGAAATGCGCCATGTCCTCGACCTGCACGCGCAGCAGGTAATCCATGTCTCCCGTCATCGCGTGGCACGCGACCACTTCCGGCCAGGTCTGCACGGCCGCGCGAAACAGCTCCGCGTGGGTCGCGCCCGCGCGCGCCGGCGTCTCGTCGGCCCGGACCGGCGCCAGGCCGCCGCGCTTCTCGAGCCGCACGCTCACGTATGCGAGCAGGTCGAGCCCCAGCTTCTGCGGATCCAGCAGCGCGACATAGCCGGTGATCACGCCGATCTCCTCGAGCCGCCGGATCCGCCGCAGGCACGGGCTCGGCGACAGGTTCACGCGCTCGGCGATCTCCTGGTTCGACAGGCGCCCGTTCTCCTGAAGAATCGCGAGGATCCGCCGGTCGATGGCATCCAATTCGGCTTGCGCCATCTTCTGCCCTCCAATGATTATTTAGAGATTGGAAATTGCGCCATCGTAGGCACGGACGATTAAGTTCGCAAGTTTCCGCTCGTGGCCGCCCGCTACACTTTGTCGCACGTACCGATTCGTTGCGCACGCCGGCGCGTGCGCCGCCTTCGACATCGAACCGGGCCGGGCGCGCACACGTCGCCCCGGCCGATCGCCCCGCACAGGAGACACGACATGCAGATCCCCAACTGGGACAACCCCGTCGGCACCGACGGCTTCGAATTCATCGAATACACGGCACCGGACCCGAAAGCGCTCGGACAACTGTTCGAACGGATGGGTTTCACCGCGATCGCGCGCCACCGCCACAAGGACGTGACGGTCTACCGCCAGGGCGACATCAACTTCATCATCAACGCCGAACCCGATTCGTTCGCGCAACGCTTCGCGCGCCTGCACGGCCCGTCGATCTGCGCGATCGCATTCCGCGTGCAGGACGCCGCGAAGGCATACAAGCACGCGCTCGAACTCGGCGCATGGGGCTTCGACAACAAGACTGGCCCGATGGAGCTGAACATCCCGGCGATCAAGGGCATCGGCGATTCGCTGATCTACTTCGTCGATCGCTGGCGCGGCAAGAACGGCGCGCAGCCGGGCTCGATCGGCGACATCAGCATCTATGACGTCGATTTCGAGCCGATCGCAGGCGCGAACCCGAACCCGGCCGGCCACGGCCTCACCTACATCGACCACCTGACGCACAACGTGCATCGCGGCCGCATGCAGGAATGGGCCGAGTTCTACGAACGCCTGTTCAACTTCCGCGAAGTGCGCTACTTCGACATCGAAGGCAAGGTGACGGGCGTGAAATCGAAGGCGATGACGTCGCCGTGCGGCAAGATCCGTATCCCGATCAACGAGGAAGGCTCGGACACGGCCGGCCAGATCCAGGAATACCTCGACGCGTACCACGGCGAAGGCATCCAGCACATCGCGCTCGGCACGAACGACATCTACGGCGCGGTCGACGGGCTGCGCGGCAAGGAAGTGAAGCTGCTCGACACGATCGACACGTATTACGAGCTGGTCGACCGCCGCGTGCCGAATCACGGCGAATCGCTGGACGAACTGAAGAAGCGCAAGATCCTGATCGACGGCGCGCGCGACGACTTGCTGCTGCAGATCTTCACCGAGAACCAGATCGGGCCGATCTTCTTCGAGATCATCCAGCGCAAGGGCAACCAGGGCTTCGGCGAAGGCAACTTCAAGGCGCTGTTCGAATCGATCGAGCTCGACCAGATCCGCCGCGGCGTCGTGCAGGACAAGGCCTGACGCGTCCGGCGCGCGGCGGCCCGGGGCAACCGGGCCGGCCGCACGATCCGGCGGCACAAAGAAAAAGGGCGGGAATCCGACGATTCCCGCCCTTTTTGGCATTTCCGGCGCGGCCCGCAGGCCGCGCGACCGGATCAACGCGCGTTCGCCTTCGATTCGACGACGCGCTCGGCCGCCGGCTGCGCGACGGCATCCTGGGCCGGCACGATCTGACGCATCTGCACGCCGGCTGCCGCCAGTGCGCTCGCGCCTTGCGCGCGCACCGGGCCGGTCATCGCGAAAAACGCGGCGGACACGATCAGGAAACTCTGGATATGACGTGTGTTCATTGCACCTCCTGTAAAACTGCCGGCGCCTCCCCGATTGCGTCGAAACGAACCAACGCGGCCGGGCACCTCCGGCAGGCCGACAAGATTAACGGCATTTGCCCGCAGATGGGGCCAGCTTTACATGCATTTACATGATGTAACGCATGATCCAGCCCTTTTCCCTGGTGCGCCGCCGCATTCCGGCCGGTGGGCGGCGGGTTTGCCCCAGTGCTACCATCGCTTAAAACCGGCCAATATGCCGGCCACTGTCGACGCGTTCACAAGACGCCGGAGCAGTCGAGTTTTGGTGATCCCAAACTGGGTGGAGGAGACTGTTAATGAATGCCCCGCTAGACGCAGGCCAACGCGCGTCGCTAGAAGCCGCGCTGAAGTCCGTCACGCTTGATGACAAATACACACTGGAGCGCGGCCGCGCGTACATGAGCGGCATCCAGGCCCTCGTGCGCCTGCCGATGCTCCAGCAGGAACGCGACCGCGCCGCCGGTCTCAATACGGCCGGCTTCATCTCCGGCTATCGCGGCTCTCCGCTCGGCGGCCTCGATCTGTCGCTCTGGAAGGCCAAGCAGTATCTGGCGGCCCACCAGATCGTCTTCCAGCCCGGCATCAACGAAGATCTCGCCGCCACCGCCGTGTGGGGCTCGCAGCAGGTGAACCTGTACCCCGGCGCGAAGCACGACGGCGTGTTCGGCATGTGGTACGGCAAGGGCCCGGGCGTCGACCGCACCGGCGACGTGTTCAAGCACGCGAACTCGGCCGGCTCGTCGCAGCACGGCGGCGTGCTGGTGCTCGCCGGCGACGACCACGCGGCGAAATCGTCGACGCTCGCGCACCAGTCCGAACACATCTTCAAGGCCTGCGGGCTGCCGGTGCTGTTCCCGTCCAACGTGCAGGAATATCTCGATTTCGGCCTGCACGGCTGGGCAATGAGCCGCTACTCGGGCCTGTGGGTCGCGCTCAAGTGCGTGACGGACGTGGTCGAATCGTCGGCGTCGGTCGACATCGACCCGCATCGCACCGAGATCGTGCTGCCGACCGACTTCATCATGCCGGACGGCGGCCTGAACATCCGCTGGCCCGACCCGCCGCTCGTGCAGGAAGCGCGGCTGCTCGACTACAAGTGGTACGCGGCGCTCGCCTATGTGCGCGCGAACAAGCTCGACCGGATCGAGATCGATTCGCCGGGCGCGCGCTTCGGGATCATGACCGGCGGCAAGGCGTACCTCGACGTGCGCCAGGCGCTGACCGACCTCGGCCTCGACGACGAAACCTGCTCGCGGATCGGCATCCGGCTCTACAAGGTCGGCTGCGTGTGGCCGCTCGAAGCGCAGGGCGCGCAGGCATTCGCGCGCGGCCTCGACGAAATTCTCGTCGTCGAGGAAAAGCGCCAGATCCTCGAATACGCGATCAAGGAAGAGCTGTACAACTGGCCCGACGCGCAACGGCCGCGCGTGTTCGGCAAGTTCGACGAGAAGGACGGCGCCGGCGGCGAATGGTCGGTGCCGATGGGCAACTGGCTGCTGCCCGCGCACTACGAACTGTCGCCCGCGATCATCGCGAAGGCGATCGCGACGCGCCTCGAGAAGTTCGAACTGCCGTCCGACGTGCGCGCGCGCATCGCCGCGCGGCTCGCGGTGATCAACGCGAAGGAAATGGCGCTCGCGAAGCCGCACGTGCAGACCGAGCGCAAGCCGTGGTTCTGCTCGGGCTGCCCGCACAACACGTCGACCAACGTGCCGGAAGGCTCGCGCGCGATCGCCGGCATCGGCTGCCACTACATGACCGTGTGGATGGACCGCAGCACGAGCACCTTCAGCCAGATGGGCGGCGAAGGCGTGCCGTGGATCGGCCAGGCGCCGTTCACGGACGAGAAGCACGTGTTCGCGAACCTCGGCGACGGCACCTATTTCCACTCGGGCCTGCTCGCGGTGCGCGCGGCGATCTCGTCGAAAGCGAACATCACATACAAGATCCTCTACAACGACGCGGTCGCGATGACGGGCGGCCAGCCTGTCGACGGCGTGCTGACGGTGCCGCAGATCACGCACCAGCTCGCGTCCGAAGGCGCGAAGAAGATCGTGATCGTCACCGACGAGCCGGAGAAGTACGACAGCCAGAAGACGCAGCTCGCGCCGGGCGTGACGATCCATCACCGCGACCAGCTCGACGACGTGCAGCGCGAGCTGCGCGAGATCGCCGGCACGACGATCCTGATCTATGACCAGACCTGCGCAACCGAGAAGCGCCGCCGCCGCAAGCGCGGCACCTATCCGGACCCGGCGAAGCGCGTCGTGATCAACGAAGCGGTGTGCGAAGGCTGCGGCGACTGCTCGGTGCAGTCGAACTGCCTGTCGGTCGAGCCGCTGGAAACCGAGTTCGGCACGAAGCGCCAGATCAATCAATCGAGCTGCAACAAGGACTTCTCGTGCTTGAAGGGCTTCTGCCCGAGCTTCGTCACGGTCGAGGGCGGCCAGTTGAAGAAGCCGAAGGCGGTTTCGGTCGACGGCAGCGCACTGCCGCCGATCCCGGAACCGACGCTGCCGGACATCGACCGCGCGTACGGCGTGCTCGTCACGGGCGTCGGCGGCACGGGTGTCGTCACGATCGGCGCGCTGCTCGGAATGGCCGCGCACCTGGAGAACAAGGGCGTGACCGTGCTCGACGTCACGGGCCTCGCGCAGAAGGGCGGCGCCGTGATGAGCCACGTGCAGATCTCGCACGCGCCGACCGACATCCACGCGACGCGGATCGCGATGGGCGAAGCCGACCTCGTGATCGGCTGCGACGCGATCGTCACGGCCGGCGACGAGTGCACGTCGCGGATGCGGCACGACGCGACGCGCGTGGTCGTCAACAGCGCGCAGACGCCGACCGCCGAGTTCATCAAGAACCCGAACTGGGCGTTCCCCGGCCTGTCCGCGGAGAATGACATCCGCGCGGCGGCAGGCGTTGCCGTCGATTTCATCGACGCGAACCGCTTCGCGGTCGCGCTGCTCGGCGACGCGATCTACACGAACCCGTTCGTGCTCGGCTACGCGTGGCAGAAGGGTTGGCTGCCGCTCACGCTCGCATCGCTCGAACGCGCGATCGAACTGAACGCCGTGTCGGTCGAGAAGAACCGCGCGGCCTTCGACTGGGGCCGGCGCGCCGCGTACGACCTGGCAAGCGTAAAGCAGGCAGCGGCCGGCGATGCGCGCCCCGCGCAAGGCGCCACGGTGATCGCGCTGCACACGAAGAAGGCGGTCGACGCGCTGATCGCAAAGCGCGTGGAATTCCTCACCGCGTACCAGAACGCCGCGTACGCATCGCGCTACGCGGCATTCGTCGACAAGGTGCGCGCGGCCGAGCGCGCGCTGGCGGACGGCGATACGGTGCAGGAGCAACTGACCGAAGCGGTCGCGCGCAACCTGTTCAAGCTGATGGCGTATAAGGACGAATACGAGGTCGCGCGGTTGCAGTCCGACCCCGCGTTCCTCGCGCGCCTGTCCGCGCAGTTCGAAGGCGACTGGAAGCTGAAATTCCACCTCGCGCCGCCGCTGTTCGCGAAGACGGACGCGCACGGCCATCTCGTGAAAAAGGCGTACGGCCCGTGGATGATGTCGGCATTCCGGCTGCTCGCGAAGGCGAAGTTCCTGCGCGGCACGGGGCTCGACCCGTTCGGTCGTACCGAGGAACGCCGCACCGAGCGCGCGCTGATCGGCGAGTACGAAGCGCTGATCGGCGAAGTGCTTGGCAGGCTGAACACGGCCAACCGCCCGCTCGCACTCGAGCTCGCGGCGCTGCCGGACGGCATCCGCGGCTACGGCCACGTGAAGGAGAACAACCTGCGCGCGGTACGCCAGAAGTGGAACACGCTGCTCGCGAAGTGGCGTTCGCCGGCCGGCGGCCAGTCGCACCAGCAGGTCGCGTAACGGCGCGCGGCGGGCGTTCGCGGTTCGGACACCTGCCCGCGCCGGCAGCGGATCACGATAAAAAAAACGCCACGGAACGCAGGTTCCGTGGCGTTTTTCATTGCGCCGCGCCGGAAGCGCGGCACACACGGCCGCGAACTTACTTCGTGTTCACGTTCGCGGCGGCAACGGCCGTCATGTTGATGATCCGGCGCACGGTCGCGGCCGGCGTCAGGATGTGGACCGGCTGCGCGGCGCCGAGCAGGAACGGGCCGACCGTCACGCCTTCGCCGCCGACCATCTTCAGCAGGTTGTACGCGATGTTCGCGGCTTCGACGTTCGGCATGATCAGCAGGTTCGCTTCACCCGACAGCGTCGTGCCCGGGAAGGCCTGCTTGCGGATCACTTCCGACAGCGCCGCGTCGCCGTGCATTTCGCCGTCGACTTCCAGGTTCGGCGCACGTTCGACGATCAGCTTGCGAGCCTCGGCCATCCGGCGCGACGACGACGACGGCGCGCTGCCGAAGTTCGAGTTCGACAGCAGCGCGGCCTTCGGCGTGATACCGAAGCGCTCGATCTCGGCCGCCGCCTGGATCGTCATGTCGGCGAGCTGTTCGGCGCTCGGCTGCTCGTTCACGTACGTGTCGCACAGGAACAGGTTGCGGCCCGGCAGCATCAGCAGGTTCATCGCCGCGAAGTGCTCGGCGCCCTTCGCACGGCCCAGCACCTGCTCGATGAACTTCAGGTGGCTGTGGAACGTGTCGATCATCCCGCAGATCATCCCGTCCGCGTCGCCCAGATGCACAAGCATCGCGCCGATCAGCGTGTTGAACTTGCGCATCGCGGCCTTCGCGACTTCCGGCGTCACGCCGTCGCGCGCAGCGATGTCGTGGTACGCCTGCCAGTAGCGGTGGTAGCGCGTGTCGTCTTCCGGATTGACGATCTCGAAATCGACACCGGCCTTCAGCTTCGAGCCGATCTTCTGCAGGCGCATCTCGATGACCGACGGACGGCCGACGATGATCGGCTGCGCGATCTTTTCCTGCAGCACGAACTGCGCGGCACGCAGCACGCGCTCGTCCTCGCCCTCGGCGAACACGATGCGGGCCTGCTTCTTCTTCGCGGTCGCGAACACCGGGCGCATCACCATGCCGGTGCGGTAGACGGTCGCGCCGAGCTGCTCGCGGTACGCGTCCATGTCCTGGATCGGACGCGTCGCGACGCCCGAATCCATCGCGGCCTGCGCGACGGCCGGCGCAATCTTGATGATCAGGCGCGGGTCGAACGGCTTCGGAATCAGGTATTCCGGCCCGAATTCGAGCGAGTGGCCTTCATACGCCTTCGCGACTTCCTCGCTCTGGTCGGTTTCCTGGGCCAGCTCGGCGATCGCGCGCACGCACGCGAGCTTCATTTCTTCCGTGATCGTCGTCGCGCCGACGTCGAGCGCGCCGCGGAAGATGAACGGGAAGCACAGCACGTTGTTGACCTGGTTCGGATAGTCCGAACGGCCGGTTGCGACGATCGCGTCCGGGCGCACGGCCTTCGCGTCTTCCGGGCGGATTTCCGGTTCCGGATTCGCGAGCGCCAGGATCAGCGGCCGGTCGCCCATCGTCTTGACCATGTCCTGCTTCAGCACGCCGGCGCTCGAGCAGCCGAGGAACACGTCCGCGCCGACGATCGCATCGGCGAGCGTGCGCGCGTCGGTCGTGGCCGCATAGCGCTGCTTCGACGGATCGAGATTGCCGCGCCCTTCGTAGATCACGCCCTTCGAATCGGCGACGAGGATGTTCGACTTCGTCAGGCCGAGGTTCACCAGCAGGTCCAGACACGCGATGGCCGCGGCGCCGGCGCCCGAGCACACGAGCTTCACTTCGGACAGCTTCTTGCCGACGACCTTCAGGCCGTTCAGGATCGCGGCCGACGCGATGATCGCGGTGCCGTGCTGGTCGTCGTGGAAGACGGGGATCTTCATGCGCTCGCGCAGCTTCTGCTCGATGTAGAAGCATTCCGGCGCCTTGATGTCCTCGAGGTTGATGCCGCCGAGCGTCGGCTCGAGCATCGCGATCGCCTCGACGAGCTTGTCGGGGTCGGACTCCGACAGCTCGATGTCGAACACGTCGATGCCCGCGAATTTCTTGAAGAGGCAGCCCTTGCCTTCCATCACCGGCTTCGCGGCGAGCGGGCCGATGTTGCCGAGACCGAGCACGGCCGTGCCGTTCGTGATGACGCCGACGAGATTGCCGCGCGACGTGTACTTCTGCGCGTCGAGCGGATCGGCGTGGATCGCCTCGCACGCGGCGGCGACGCCCGGCGAATACGCGAGCGACAGATCGAGCTGGTTCGACAGCGGCTTGGTCGGGGTGACCGAAATCTTGCCGGGTTTCGGGTTCAGGTGATAAGCGAGAGCGGCCTGCTTCAGTTGTTCGTCCATGATTGACCTGCGAGAGACATGCGAAATTTTGACGGTTCAGTACACAGCACCTTCGGCCGCGTCTGCTTGAATCGAGGGGATGGTCGACTGCGAGACGGCACGCGACGCGCCGGGTCGGCACGCCATCGAACCTTGGCGGGTGGCAAGAGGAAAGTACAAAGTACTGAACGATTTCTAAGGGTCGCCTAGTGTACACCCCGCGCATGACACATGTTGGTGCAGCGCCGCATCCCCGGCATCGCACCGGGGCGATCCGCCCCCGCTTGTTTCGCCGGTGGTGGGCGGCATCGCGAACCTGCGCGAATTCCGCCGAAAACCGGCCTGAATCGGGTAAAATAGCCGGCTACGCGCGCAGCGATGCGATCGGCCTTCCGATCGCGCCCCCGGCCCCCGGCCGGGTTCCCGTGCTGCGCCACCGGGCCCGCGCCCGCTCCTCGCTCATCACCCAAGGAATGCCCATGACAGGCTACGATCGTCAGTCGATCTCGGATACGACCGCCAAAATCCTGCTCGAAGTGCAGGCGGTGCACTTCAACGCCGAAAAACCGTTCATCTTCACGTCCGGCTGGGCAAGCCCCGTCTATATCGACTGCCGCAAGCTGATCTCGTATCCGCGCGTGCGCCGTGCGCTGATGGAAATGGCGGAAACGACGATCACGCGCGACATCGGCTTCGAGCAGATCGACGCGGTGGCGGGCGGCGAGACGGCCGGCATCCCGTTCGCGGCATGGATCGCGGACCGGATGATGGTGCCGATGCAGTACGTGCGCAAGAAGCCGAAGGGTTTCGGCCGCAACGCGCAGATCGAAGGCCATCTGGAAGAAGGCTCGCGCGTGCTGCTGGTGGAAGACCTGACGACCGACAGCCGCAGCAAGATCAACTTCGTCAATGCGCTGCGTACCGCGGGCGCGACGGTGAACCACTGCTTCGTGCTGTTCCACTACGACATCTTCAAGGAAAGCGTGTCGGTCCTGAAGGACATCGACGTCGACCTGCACGCGCTGGCGACGTGGTGGGACGTGCTGCGCGTCGCGAAGGCATCGGGCTACTTCGAGACGAAGACGCTCGACGAAGTCGAGAAATTCCTGCACGCGCCGGCCGAGTGGTCGGCCGCGCACGGCGGCGCGACGGGCGCCCAGGAGTAACAGCGCGCCGGCATGCATGCCGGCGCACTGGCTGAACAAGCCGCCTGCTTCACCGCAGGCGGCTTTTTTTCGTCCGTCGTTCCGCGCAAGAACCGGTCGCGACCGCGGGTCGCGGTGTGCATCGCTCATCGAACCCTAATGCTAGACTTGATCCATCGCCGCCATCAGCGACGCGGGCAACGCACAACGCCAACAACGCCGGGAGCATCGGCCCGGCCCACGTGACGGGAGAAGCGCCATATGCGTGTGGATCGCCGGATCACTCCGCCTGCGCCATCGGGTCGCCCGTCTCCGTTCATCGCTCTCCTCGTTTGCACCGCCGTCTTCGCGGCGCTGCCCGTTCATGCGGAAGACCCGTTCACCATGTCGAGCGACGACCTGACGCCCGGCGGGCGCGTCCGCGCCGCGAACGTGTTCGACCGCGGCGACTGCAAGGGCGCGAACCGCTCGCCGCAGCTCGCCTGGCACAACCCGCCGCCCGGCACGCGCAGCTACGCGGTCACGATCTTCGATCCCGACGCACCCGGGCGCGGCTGGTGGCACTGGGCCGTGGCAGGCATCCCGGCCACGGTCACGAGCCTGCCCACCGACGCGAGCGCGTCCGGCTTCCTGCGGCGCATCGGCGCGATCGAGGCGCGCAACGACTTCGGGATCGACGGCTACGGCGGCCCGTGCCCGCCGCCCGGCAAGCCGCACCGCTACGTGATCACCGTCTACGCGCTGAAGGGCAACGACCTGCGCATCGCGCAGGGCCGACCCGCACCGATGTTCGAGCATGAGATCGGCACGCTCGCGATCGGCAGCGCGCAATTCACGGTTAGCTACGGGCAGTGACGGACGCCGGGCCGCGATTGCCGGCCGACGCGAATTTCAGTGCGCCGCATGCGCGCGTTTTCCCGTCATTTCGGCTTGCTAGACTCGTCGTCACCGGTCGCGGCCCCACACGCCGCGCATCGGTCGCGCCGCCCGCCGGCGACGCGTGACGCGGCAGGCCGCTGCGGCCGCCGTTCCCGTCCCTTTCCGGAGAACGCTTCATGTCGAACATCGTCATCGTCTATCACAGCGGCTACGGTCACACGCAGAAACTGGCCGAGGCCGTTCACGCGGGCGCGCAGGACGCCGGCGCGACCGTACGCCTGATCGCCGTCGGCGACCTCGACGACGCGGGCTGGGCCGCCCTCGACGCGGCCGACGCGATCGTCTTCGGCGCGCCGACCTACATGGGCGGCCCATCGGCACAGTTCAAGCAGTTTGCCGACGCAACGTCGAAAGCGTGGTTCACGCAGAAGTGGAAAGACAAGATCGCCGCGGGCTTTACGAACTCCGCGACGATGAACGGCGACAAGTTCTCGACGATCCAATATTTCGTCACGCTGTCGATGCAGCATGGGATGGTGTGGGTCGGCACGAGCCTGATGCCGGCCAACTCGAAGGCGGCCACGCGCAACGACATCAACTACCTCGGCGGCTCCACGGGCCTGCTCGCGCAGTCGCCGGCGGATGCGACGCCCGACGAGGGCCCGGCGCCGGGCGACCTCGAGACCGGGAAGGTATTTGGCCGGCGCATCGCCGAAGCGACGGCACGCTGGGTTGCCGGCAGCCGCTGAGCCGGCCCCGGGCGCCCGCGCCGGCGGGCGTCAAAGGGACACAAGACGGCCCGCCGGCCGTCTTTTTTCGCCCCGCGCGGTGCAGGCGCGCCGGATGACGTCTTAAAATGGCGATCTCCGGGCGCGGGCCCCCGTTTCATCCAGTGAGAGCGAAATGAGCACCAAAGTTTTTGTCGACGGCCAGGAAGGCACGACCGGCCTCAAGATCTTCGAATACCTGTCGGCGCGCAACGATATCGAGATCCTGCGCATCGATGAAGCGAAGCGCAAGGACGTCGACGAGCGCCGCCGCCTGATCAACGCGTCGGACATCACGTTCCTGTGCCTGCCGGACGTCGCGTCGCGCGAATCGGCCTCGCTCGTCGAGAACCCGAACACGACGCTGATCGACGCGAGCACCGCGTTCCGCACGAGCGCCGACTGGGCCTACGGCCTGCCCGAACTGACCCGCGCGCAGCGCGAGAAGATTCGCACGTCGAAGCGCATCGCGGTGCCGGGCTGCCACGCATCGGCCTTCGTGCTCGCGATGCGTCCGCTCGTCGATGCGGGCATCGTCGCGCCGACGTTCGCCGCGCACAGCTACTCGATCACCGGCTACAGCGGCGGCGGCAAGTCGATGATCGCCGACTACGAGAACGCGGCGCCGGGCGGCAAGCTCGCGAGCCCGCGCCCGTATGCGCTCGGCCTCACGCACAAGCACCTGCCGGAAATGGCCGCGCACACGGGCCTCGCGAACCCGCCGATCTTCACGCCGATCGTCGGCCCGTTCCTGAAGGGTCTCGCAGTGACGACCTACTTCACGCCCGAACAGCTCGCGAAGCGTGCGACGCCGCAAGACGTGCAACGCGTGTTCGCCGAATACTACGCGGACGAAGCATTCGTGCGCGTCGCGCCATTCAACGCGGACGCGAACCTCGACGGCGGCTTCTTCGACGTGCAGGCGAACAACGACACGAACCGTGTCGACCTGTTCGTGTTCGGCAACGAAGAGCGCTTCGTCACGGTCGCGCGCCTCGACAACCTCGGCAAGGGTGCGTCGGGTGCCGCGATCCAGTGCATGAACCTCAACATCGACGCGGCCGAGGATGCGGGCCTCACGCGCTGACCATCCTCTCGTGCGATGCAAAGCCGGCCGCTGGCCGGCTTTTTATTTACCCGCATCACGCAATAAATAAAATCCTGTTCGCGCATTTACAAATATTTACAAGCTTTCCATTGCGCGATTACCAGCGAATTAACTCCCCCTTATTTCTCCAGTCAATCCCGAATAGGGATAAACCGGATACCACCGCTTTAAACACTGCCGCTGTGCGCGGGAAGGTTCTTCGACAGCCTTCCGCGCGTGGCACATCCCCCACTCCGGCAGCTTTTGCCAGCCCCTCGCATGTTTTAATTCTTACTGAATGCCGTGTCGGACAAGGATTTAAAACACGACGTCCGTTTCAATCGCCTTTTTTAGACGGGTTCATCAATTGACAGCAAAAATCAAGGCGGCGACATTAGCTCGCACAATTAAACGATTGGAGACAGCGGCATGTCGCACGCCTTATCGAAGGGGGTGGCAACGGCCTTTGCCATTGCCCCTTTCCTGGTTGCATGTGGTGGGGGGGATTCCGGCGGCGCGCTCGCGCCGATCAATGCGCCCCAATGTTCCGGATCGAGCTGCGGCACGCAAGGGCCGCCGCCGTCGCAGCCCGTCAACGGTTCGCTGTGTCCGGCCAACGCCGACATCGTGAAGAACACGTATCTCGGCGGTGCCGGTAGCGGCGAGATCGTCAGCGTCAACATCGACGCAGTCGCGATGACGTACACGCTCAAGTGGCTCGAATCGCCGATTCCGCTGAAGACGGGCACCGTCACGCCCAGCCGCGTCGGCACGACGATCACCGGCAAGGTCATCCACCCGCCGACCGGCACGCTGCCGACCGCCGAGCAGACGCGCTGCGCGTTCGTCCTCACGCCGGGCACGGGCCCCGCGCCGGACCGCTCGACCTATTCGACGGCCGCCGACTTCAACCAGGCGAACCCGCCGATGCTGCTCGTCGGGATGGGCGTCGCGGGCGGCGGTATTCCCGGCGCGACGATCCAGTACGACGGGCTGACGATCATCCCGGGCGTCGTGCAGAACGTCGGCCAGGTGCCGAACCGCCACTTCGATTTCTATCCGTTCCTCGGCTTCGCGAACACGACGACCGACCTGTCGAAGCTGCCGGGCACGTACAACGCGCTGATCTACCACCTCGTGCCGTCGGGCAACTACGCGACGAAGGGATCGAACTCGAGCGAGACGTTCGATGCGAACGGCGCGTGCACGTCGACCGGTTCGGGCGGCTGCCAGACGACCGGCGATCCGTGGAAGACGAGCGCGAACGGCGGCTACTTCGACAGCACGAAGGCGCCGCAGACGCTGCCGCAAACGCAACTGCCGATCGTCGGCGCGACCGGCAAGTCGGCGACCGCGCACATGGTGATCGGCCAGCTCAACGGCGCGACGGTGCCGGTGATCGTGCGCACGGGCAACGTGAACCTCGGTACGCCGCCGCTGCACCTCGACGCGCAGGTCGACGACGAATCGGGCATCGCGGTGCTCGGCGCGGCGACGGCGATCACGTCGGGCTCGATCGACGGCGGCTACGCGGGCGCGGACTCGAACTTCAAGTACACGGCCGCCCTGATCCGCGGCAGCAACGCATCGTTCATCAACCCAACCACGCAGGCCGAGGAAGACGGCTTCACGCTCGACTACGGCCAGGCGACGCCGGGCCTGCTGAACGCGAAGACGACGCCGCCGAGCGGCGCGACCTACCCGTCCGCATCGGGCGTGGTGATCGCGACGGGCGGGCTGTACGCGGCACTCGTGCAGGGCACGGTGAACGGCGGCGTCACGTCGACGTCGGCGAACTCGACGACGTCGTCGACACCGTACTTCGGCGTGGGCGCGCAGATCAGCAAGTAGCGATCGAGGACGCGGCGGCGGCCCGCCCGCCGCCGCGCGACGGACGAAGCGCGCGGCACCGCGCACGCAGGACGAGCACAAGCAACAGAAGCGGCCGACAGGGAGCTGGCCGCCACACAAGACAAATCTGGAGGAGCAACATGAAGCGCAACCTCATTCTGGCGGCGGCCTTTGCCGCCCCCCTTCTTTCCGCCTGCGGCGGCGGCAGCGACAACCCGCCCCCGCTCGTCGAAGACCGGCTCTGTCCCGCGTCGCTCGACTACAGCACCGTGTTTACCGGCGGCGCGGGCAGCGGCGAACTCGCCAAGGTCCAGCTCGACACGACCAAGATGACGTGGCAGGTCACGTATGTCGAATCGGCGGTACCGCGCACGACCGGCACCGTCACGCCGACCCGCGCGGGCACCGTCGACAGCGGCACGCTCACGCAGGAAACGCTGCTGCCGACCAACAAGCTGAACCAGTGCGCGTTCCGCCTGAACGGCGCGAGCCTCGATCCGTCGCGCCCGGCGCGGATCTTCGTCGGCTTCGGCGTCGCCGGCGGCACGATTCCCGGCAAGGAAATCCAGTTCGGCGGCGTGCTCGGCCAGGCCGCGGTGCCCGACACGAAATTCCCGTACTACCCGTTCATCGGCTTCTCGTCGATCGAGACCAACCTCGCGAACGTGGCGGGCACGTACAGCCATGTCGGCTTCGGCGAGGTGCCGTCGCAGAACTTCGCGCCCGCGTCGATCGACGCGAAGGTGACGATCAACGCGGACGGCTCGTGGACCAAGTGCGACACGACCGGCCAGTTCGCCGGCGGCGCATGCACGCAGCAGGGCACGAACTTCGTGCCGGCCGCGGACGGCAGCGGCGCGTTCCAGTCGAACAACTACCGGAGCCAGTTGAAGCCGACGCTGTCGGCCACGCCGCAGGGCAAGGGCTTCATGATCGTCGGCAAGCTGCGCAACCAGCTCGTGCCGATCCTCGTGCGCACGGGTGTCGCGAACCCGAACCCGACACCCGACAGCAACGGCGTGCCGGGCCTCACCGCCGACGACGAATCGAGCATCTCGATCCTCGCGCCGCAGACGGCGATCGCGGCCGGCTCGCAGAACGGCGAGTACATCGGCGTCGACAGCGAGTTCAACTACCGGACCACCGCGCTGATCAACACCCAGGCGACGCTGCTCGATCCGTTCCAGCCGTCCCAGGCGTCGCTCACGAGAGTGCTCGACCTCGACTACACGCAGAAGGTGCCTGGCACGGTCACGACGACCCACACGGGTTCGGGCAGCACGTCGCCGACCGGCAAGTTCATCTTCTCGGGTGGCGTGTTCGGTTTCCTCGATAACGCGGGATCGACGCCGTATTTCACGATCGGCGCGTTCGTCCAGTAAGCGGGGGAAGCCGTGATGAAGAAAACCCTTCTCTGCGCGGCGGCCGGCGCCGCCGCACTGGCGCCGCTCGCGGCGCACGCGCAGAGCGCCGGCAGCAACGTCGTCACGCTGGGCTGGTTCCACGTGATGCCGCAGCAGAGCAGCACGCCGATGACGACCAACGTCGCGCCGACACCGATCAACACGCCGCTGCGGCTGCCGCCGTCGTTCACGTCGCCGGGCACCGGGTTGCGCACGAGCGGCGCCGACACCGTCGGCCTGACGATCAGCCACTTCCTGACCGACCACATCGCGGTCACGTCGGTGGCCGGCGTGCCGCCGGTGTTCAAGGTGTCGGGCCAGGGCACGATCAAGCCGCCCGGCCCTGCCGGCGCGCTCGGCACGCAGAACATCGGGCTGGCGTCGGTCAACCCGATCGTGAAGAGCGTGCGGCAGTGGAGCCCGGCCGTGCTGCTGCAGTACTACTTCGGGCAGGCGACCGCGAAGTTCCGGCCGTTCCTCGGCCTTGGCGTGTCGTACAACTGGTTCAGCGACCTGCAGCTCAACACGAACTTCATCAAGCAGACGCAGGACAACCTCGGCGCGATTCTCGCGGCGGGCGCGGGCAAGCCGGGTACGACATCGGTGGAGGCGAAGGCGTCGTCGTCATGGCAGCCGGTGTTCAACGCGGGCCTGCAGTACAACATGACCGAGCATTTCGGGCTGATCGCGTCGGTGACGTACATCCCGCTGAAGACGACGTCGACGGTGACGATCAAGGCGGCCGACGGTTCGGTGCTGGCCGAGTCGAAATCTGACCTGAAGGCCGACCCGATCATCAGCTACGTCGGGATGACGTACAAGTTCTGAGCCCGGCGACGGACGACGACTGGAACGCCGCGGCAAAATCGCAGGCAAAAAAAAGCCCGCCTAAGAGGCGGGCTGAATCCATATCAGAGGAGACATGGAGGAGACAGGTGCCACTATAGCGAATCGGTTTCCGCAATGCAACATTTCCGTAGAGAAAATAAGGATTTTCCCTCGAATGCCGACTCTAAATCGCTTCGCTGGCTTCTGACCCCTTCCCAATCTCCCCGTCCAGCACCTCGGCCAGCGCGTGGTCATCGGGCGGATGGAGTGCGGTGTGCGGCGTCGGGTTCGCGTTCGCCGGCGCGGCCACCGCATTCGGCCTCTCGGCCGGACGCCTGTCCGGCGTGGCGGCGTCGACTCGCCCGCGTGCATGAGCGAACGTGAAGCGGACGCAAAAAGACGAACGCCCCGCCCTCTTGCGAGGAGCGGGGCGTTCGGCGCGCCTGAATCAGTCCGGAATCAGTGACGGACCAGCGCCATCATCGCGCCGAAGCCGACGAACAACCCGCCCGTCAGCCGGTTGAAGATCTTCGCGACGCTCTGACTCTTCAGCGTCGCGCCGATGCGCGTGCCGAACGATGCATAAACGAGATACCAGCTCACCTCGATCACCGCGAACGTGACGACGAGGATGCCGAACTGCGGCAGCGTCGGCTCGGCCGCGTTGATGAACTGCGGCAGCAGCGCGGCCGCGAACAGGATCGCCTTCGGGTTGCTGCCCGCGACCAGGAAGCCGTTGCGGAACAGCACCCAGCGCGACGCCGCCGCAGCCTGGCGCGACACGGTTTCGACGTCGGCGGCCAACGGCGCTTCGTCGACGCGCGCGCGCCACGCCTTCACGCCGAGATAGATCAGGTAGGCCGCGCCCGCGAAGCGCAGCGCGTTGAACATCGCCGGCCACGCTTCGAGAAACACGCCGAGGCCCGCCGCCGACACCGACAGCATCAGCACCAGCGCGCTCAGGCAGCCGGCCATCGTCGCCGACGAGCGCCGCAGCCCGTGCCGCGCGCCATGCGTCATCACGAGCAGCATGTTCGGGCCCGGAATCGCCGACACGACGAACACCGTCGCCACGAAAAGCCACCACGTATGCAAGTTCATGCCCGCCTCTGCGTGAAAGAAAGTAGAAAGACGAAACGCTGATTATGCCGTGCGCGCCGCGCTTCTGTCGCGCCCGGGATCAGCGGCCCGCGCGGCGCAGCGCGACCTCGCCGAGCACCGCGAAATCCTGCTCGCCGCCGCCGTGCGCGAGCGCATCGAGCAGGCTGTCGCGCACGACGCTCGCCACCGGCAGCGGCACCGACGTGGCGTCGCCGGCCTCCAGCGCGAGCCGGACGTCCTTCAGCCCGAGGCGCGCCTTGAAGCGCGCGGGCTCGTAACGCCGCTCGGCGATCATCGAGCCGTAGCCTTCGTAGACGGGCCCCGGAAACACGCTGCTCGTGATCACGTCGAGGAAGTCGCGCATCGCGACGCCGTGTGCGCCCAGCAGTGCGGACGCTTCGCCGAGCGTCTCGATCGCCGACGCAAGCGTGAAGTTCGCCGCGATCTTCGCGACGTTCGCGTGCTGCGGCAGCGAACCGAACCGCCAGGTCTTCTGGCCGATCGCGTCGAACAACGGCTGCACGCGGTCGATCGCCTCGGCCGGGCCGCCCGCCATGATCGTCAGGCGCGCGGCGGCCGCGACGTCGGGCCGCCCCATCACCGGCGCGGCGACGTAATCGATGCCGCGCGACGCGTGCGCATGCGCGAGCGATTCGGCGAGCGCAACCGACACCGTCGCCATGTTCACGTGGATCAGGCCGCGCGGCGCCTGTGCGAGCAGCGCGTCGTCGAACACGGCGCGCGCGGCCGCGTCGTCGCCGAGCATCGAGAACACGGCGTCGCCGCGAAATGCGTCGGCCGGCGTGTCGACGATCTGCGCGCCGAATGCCGCGAGCGGCTCGGCCCGCTCGCGCGACCGATTCCAGACCCGCACCGTATGCCCCGCCTTCAGCAGGTTCGTCGCGATCGCCTGCCCCATTTCGCCCAGCCCGATAAACCCGAGATCCATTGCCCGCTCCTTCGCTCCGTGAAGCCGCGAGTTAAACACAGATGCCGGCCGTCTGCAGCGCCTGCCGCCGGCCGGGCGCGGTGCGATACTGCACGGATGGCGACCGCAACCTTCCGCTTCCACGGCGAACTGAACGCCTTTCTCCCGCGCGCGCAGCGCGACCGCGCGTTCGGGCACGCGTGTGCGCGCGATGCGACGGTGAAGCATGCGATCGAGGCGCTTGGCGTCCCGCATACCGAAATCGGCCGGCTCCGCGTGAACGACGCGCCGGCCGCGCTCGACCGGCCGCTCGACGACGGCGACCGTGTCGAGGCCTTTCCGGAGCGCGCGCAGCCGGCAGCCAACGGTGCAACCGCGCCGCAACCGGAACAATGGCGCTTCGTCGCCGACGCGCATCTCGGCGGCCTCGCGCAACTGCTGCGCCTCGCGGGCTTCGATACCTGCTACGACAACCACTACCGCGACGACGAGCTCGCGGCGCTCGCCGGCCGCGAGGGCCGGGTCGTGCTGACCCGCGACCGCGAGCTGCTCAAGCGGCGCGCGGTTGCGCGAGGCTGCTACCTGCACGCGGTGCAGCCGGCCGACCAGTTGCGCGAACTGTTCGAACGGCTCGATCTCGCGCCGCACATGCGGCCGTTCCGGCTGTGCCTGCGCTGCAATGCGCCGCTGCATCCGCTCGACGAGGAGGCCGCCGCGCCGCGCGTGCCGGACGGGGTCCGGCAGCGGCACCGGCGCTTTGCCGCGTGCGACGTCTGCCGGCGCGTGTTCTGGGAAGGCTCGCACTGGCGGCGCATGCGTTCGGTGGTCGACGAGATGCGCGCGCCGGCGCCGCCGGCCAGCCCCGGCGACGCCTGAAAAACAAAACCCCGCATGCCGAAGCATGCGGGGTTTTTCGACGGGTGGCCGGCAGCACCGGCCCCGGGCGAATCGCTTAGTTCTGCGTGCCCTTGTCGTTCGTGCCAGCAGCCGAAGCGGCGGCGGCCTTCGCCTTGCCCTTCGCCGAACCGTGGCTCTTCAGCTGGTGTTTCGGCTTGCTGTGATCCTTCTTCATCGGTGCCGAAGCGGGAGCCATCGCGTCAGCTGCCGGCGCGGACGCCTGTGCGAATGCCGAAACCGATGCGAGTGCGAATGCTGCGGTCATGATCGAAGCGAGCGTCTTCTTCATTGTTCTTCCTTTAGCGGAGAAAAAGTCAAACGTACCGGTAAGAGATGCGAGGCATTCGCATCGGAACGCCAGTCGCGCCGGGGTTTCCGGTCGCCGCCGGGCGGCCGGCTTGCGCCGTTTCGCCGCGACAAAGACTGACGTACTGGCTCCATAACGCGCCGCCTTCGCGGCAAGTTGACACACAGCTTGCGCCTCGCGGGTTTTCCCCGACGACGCCGGTTTCCGGCCGCCCCGGCATGCCTATCCGGCATCGCGCGGCCCGTCCGCCGGCGGCCGCGGCGGCCCGGCAAACCGGCTCTCGCGCGCTGCCCCGCGACGCTATACTGGGCGTCCATCCGTCCCTTTCCCCGGAAACCGGATCGCGGCCGGTCACCAGACCGCCGCCGTCGCGAGGCGCTCAAATTGCCCGATCACAATCTGGACAAACTGAAAATCGACCGGCGTCCGATCGCGCCGGTGCCACGGCGGCGCCGGTGGGTCCGCTATGCGGTCGCCGCCGCGCTCGTCATCGTCGCGATCGTCGCCGGCGTCGCGCTCACCGGCCGGACGACGGTCGAAACCACATCCGTCACGTCCGCCTACCCGTACCAGAACGACACGCAGCTCAATGCGACCGGCTACGTCGTGCCGCAGCGCAAGGCCGCGGTCGCGTCGAAGGGCCAGGGGCGCGTCGAATGGCTCGGCGTGCTCGAGGGCACGCGCGTGAAGAAGGACGAGATCATCGCGCGCCTCGAAAGCCGCGACGTCGAGGCGTCGCTGGCACAGGCGCTCGCGCAAGCGAAGGTCGCCCGCGCGAACCTCGGCGTGCAGCAGGCCGAGCTGAAGGACGCCGCAATCGCGTTGCGCCGCACCGCGGTGCTCGCGCCGAAGGGCGCCGTGCCGGCCGCGCAGCTCGACATCGACACGGCCCGCGTGAACAAGGCGCGCGCGTCGCTCAGCAGCGGCGAGGCCGCGATCGCGTCCGCCGACGCCAATGCGCAAGCCGCGCAGGTTGCGGTCGACCAGACGGTGATCCGCGCGCCGTTCGACGGCATCGTGCTCGCGAAGCATGCGAACGTCGGCGACAACATCACGCCGTTCTCGTCCGCATCGGACAGCAAGGGCGCGGTCGTGACGATCGCCGACATGGACACGCTCGAAGTCGAGGCCGACGTCGCCGAATCGAACATCGCGAAGATCCGCGCCGAGCAGCCGTGCGAGATTCAGCTCGACGCGCTGCCCGACCTGCGCTTCGCGGGCCGCGTGTCGCGCATCGTGCCGACCGTCGACCGCTCGAAGGCCACCGTGCTCGTGAAGGTGCGCTTCGTCGACCGCGACGACCGCGTGCTGCCCGACATGAGCGCGAAGATCGCGTTCCTGTCGAAACCCGTGTCGGCGCAGGACCGGCAGCCCGTGACGGCCGTACAGGCGAGCGCGGTCGTCGAGCGCGACGGCAGGCCGGTCGTGTTCGTCGTGAAGGACGACACCGTGCGCGCAGCGGCCGTGACCACCGGCATTCGAATCGGCGAGCTCGTCGCGATCCGCGGCGTGAAACCCGGCGATACGGTCGTGCTCGCGCCGGGCGCGAAGCTGAAGGACGGCGCGAAAGTGGCCGTCGCGAAGAAGTAGCGCCAGCGTGAACGACACGCCGCCGCCCCTCGTCGAGATCAGCCACGTCGCGAAGTCGTACCGGCGCGGCAGCCAGATCGTGCCCGTGCTGACCGACATCACGCTCGATATCGGCGAAGGCGACTTCGTCGCGCTGATGGGGCCGTCGGGTTCCGGCAAGAGCACGCTGCTGAACCTGGTGGCCGGTATCGACCGGCCAGACAGCGGCGAGCTGCGCGTGGGCGGCCTCGACATCTCGCAGCTCGCGGAGGCGCAGCTGGCCGAATGGCGCGCGGCGAACGTCGGCTTCATCTTTCAGTTCTACAACCTGATGCCCGTGCTCACCGCGTTCGAGAACGTCGAGCTGCCGCTGATGCTCACGCACCTGTCGCGCCGCGAGCGGCGCGAGCGCGTCGAGCTCGTGCTCGACATGGTGAACCTCGGCGACCGGATGACCCATTACCCGTCCGAGCTGTCGGGCGGCCAGCAGCAGCGCGTCGCGATCGCGCGCGCGCTGATCACCGATCCCGTGCTGATCGTCGCCGACGAGCCGACCGGCGACCTCGACCGCGTGTCGGCCACCGACGTGCTCGCGATGCTGCAGCGGATGAACGCCGAGCTCGGCAAGACGATCATCATGGTGACCCACGACGCGCACGCGGCCGGCGCCGCGCGGTCGGTCGTGCATCTGGAAAAAGGGGAGCTGATCGATGGGTACGCCGGCTGACCGGCTGCGGGAGCGCGCGCGATGTACGTGCTGAAGCTGATCGCGCGCAACGCGCTGCGGCACCGGCTGCGCACGCTGCTGACCGTGCTCGGGCTGACCATCGCGGTGCTGGCGTTCGGGCTGCTGCACACGGTCGTCGACGCGTGGTACGCGGGCGCGGCCGCCGCGTCCAGCGGACGGCTCGTCACGCGCAATGCGATCTCGCTCGTGTTTCCGCTGCCGGTCAGCTACGAGAACCGGATACGCGGCATCGAAGGCGTGACGGCGGTGGTCCGCTCGAACTGGTTCGGCGGCATCTACCGCGACCCGAAGAACTTCTTCGCGAGCTTCGCGGTGTCGGAGAACTATCTCGACCTGTATCCGGAATTCATCATCCCGGCGCAGCAGCGCGCCGACTATAACCGCGACCGCCGCGGCTGCCTGGTCGGGCGCCAGCTCGCGACGCAGTTCGGCTTCAGGATCGGCGACGTGATCCCGCTGAAGGGCACGATCTATCCCGGCACGTGGGACTTCGTCGTGCGCGGGATCCTCGACGGCCGCGACGATTCGACGATCACGCGCCAGCTGGTGTTCCACTGGGACTACCTGAACGAGACGGTGCGGCAGCGCACGCCGAAACAGGCCGACCAGGTCGGCGTATTCGTGCTCGGCGTCGCGAACCCCGACGACGGCGCGACGATCGCGCGCAACGTCGACGCGGTGTTCAAGAACTCGCTCGCCGAGACGCTGACCGAGACCGAGCAGGCGTTCCAGCTCGGCTTCGTCGCGATGTCGAACCAGATCATCGCGGCTATCCGCCTGGTGTCGTACGTGGTGATCCTGATCATCATGGCCGTGATGGCCAACGCGATGGCGATGAGCGCGCGCGAACGCACGGCCGAATACGCGACGCTGAAGGCGCTCGGCTTCGGCCCCGGCTTCCTCGCGCTGATCGTGTTCGGCGAATCGGTCGTGATCGCGGTGGCCGGCGGCGGGCTCGGGATCCTCGCGACGCCGCCCGCCGCGAGCCTGTTCAAGCAGGCGGCGGGCAGCATCTTCCCGGTGTTCAGGGTGTCGGCCGAGACGGTCGTGCTGCAGGCCGCGTGCTCGGTCGCGGTCGGCGTCGCGGCCGCGATCGTGCCGGCCTGGCAGGCGGCGCGCGTGCGCGTCGTCGAAGGCCTGCGGGCGATCGGGTAGACACGCGCATGACGATCCCGCTCACCTACATCGCGCGCAACCTGTGGACCAGGCGGCTCACCACCGCGCTCACCGCGGGCGGGATGGCGCTCGTGATCTTCGTGTTCGCGGCGGTGCAGATGCTCGACGCGGGGCTCACGCAGACGCTCGTGTCGACCGGCGAACCCGACAACGCCGTGGTGATCCGCAAGGGCGCCGAGACCGAAATCCAGAGTTCGATCGACCACCAGCAGGCCAACGCGCTCGAGATGCACCCGGCCGTCGCGCTCGGCCCCGACGGCCGGCCGCTCGTGTCGAAGGAAGCCGTCGTGCTGATCTCGCTCGTGAAGACGTCGAGCGGCAAGCCGTCGAACGTCGTGATCCGCGGCGTGTCGCCGTCCGGCCTCGCGCTGCGGCCGCATGTGAAGCTGGCGGCCGGCCGTATGTTCGTGCCCGGCTCGTCGGAAATCATCGTCGGCAGCGCGATCGCGAAAGGCTTCAGCAGCACGCAGCTCGGCGACAGCCTGCATTTCGCGCAGCGCGACTGGACCATCGTCGGCATCTTCGACGCGGGCGGCAGCGGCTTCGATTCGGAGATCTGGGGCGACGTCGACCAGCTGATGCAGTCGTTCCGGCGCACGAGCTACTCGTCGATGGTGCTGCGCATCCCGAGCGCCGACGGCTTCGCGCGCTTCAAGGCCGACATCGACGTCGACCCGCGGCTGACCGACGAGGCGAAGCGCGAGCAGACCTTCTACGGCGACCAGTCGAAGGCGCTGTCGAAGTTCATCAACATCCTCGGCATCACGCTGTCGACGATCTTCTCGATCGCCGCAATGATCGGCGCGATGATCACGATGTATGCGTCGGTCGCGAACCGCGTCGCCGAGATCGGCACGCTGCGCGCGCTCGGCTTCAAGCGCATGAGCGTGCTCGCCGCGTTCCTGCTGGAAGCGCTGCTGCTCGGCTTCGTCGGCGGCGTCGCGGGGCTCGCGTGCGCGTCGCTGATGCAGTTCGCGTCGTTCTCGACGACCAACTTCCAGACTTTCGCGGACTTGTCGTTCCGTTTCGTGCTGACGCCCGCGATCGTCGTGAAGACGCTGCTGTTCTCGCTCGTGATGGGGCTCGTCGGCGGGTTCCTGCCGGCGATGCGCGCCGCGCGGCTGAAGATCGTCGACGCGCTGCGCGCGCAGTGACGCGCACGGCCGCTCAGCGCACGCGCGGCACCCACGCGCCGTGGAAGCCGGCCGGCACGCGGCGCGGCAGGTGCACGGTCGCGACCGGCCCGGCATCGATCGCGCGCGCATCGAGGATCACGACGTCGCTCGTATCCGTCGCCGCGCGGTAGACCATCACCAGCAGCCAGCCGTCGTCCTCGTCGACGCCGCCCGGGCGCGGCACGAACACGGGCTCGCCGTTCTGGTCACCGGCCGGCACCGCGTAGCGCGTCGTCGTGCCGCGCACGTGGTCGAAGCGCATCACGCCGCGCATTTCCGTATTGTTCGGCTGCTCGGCCGCATACAAATAGCGGTAGCGGCGCCCGGTCCGGCTTTCGTTGATGCGTGGCAGCTCGATGCCGCCGTCGGCGAGCGGCCCTTCGTCGATCAGCCCGTTCGCCGTATCGATCACGTAGCGCCACAGCTCGCCGACCGGGTTGTCGGCAAAGCGGCCCGTGCGCGCGTCGAGCCGCAGGTACCACGGATAGCGCACCGCATCGAGCACGATGCACGATTCGTCGCAGTCGTACGCGTTCACGACGTGCTGGATGAAGCACGGCTCGATGCCGAACCAGCGCACGTCGCCGCCGTGGCGCGCGATCACGCCGATGCGCGCGGCCCGGTCGTCGTGCCAGCGCAGCGGCATCCGGTGGCCCTCTTGCAGCATCGAGAAGTCGTAGCCGACGTTCAGGTCGAGCAGCAGGCTGCGGGTTTCCGTGATCGCGAGGTCGTGCATCATCGACGGCGCGGGCACGTCGAGCGCGAGGTCGACGCGCTGCACGCCCTGCGCGTCGACGACGCCGTAGCGCAGCCACGGCGCACGCCAGTCCGCACGAAACGCGATCAGTTCGCCCGTTTCCGGATCGACCTTCGGATGCGCGGTCATCCCGCCATCGAAACCCGCATGCCGCTCCGGCACGCCGAGCGAATCGAGCGCGGCGGTGATCGCGAACGGCGCGCCGCCCTCCGCCAGCGCGAGCAATTCGCCGGCGTGCTGCAGCACGTTCACGTTCGGATTGGTATCGGGCAGATGCGGCGCCTGCGCGGGCGCATGCACGGCGGCCCAGCGGCGCGTGCGCGCCCAGCGGTTCCGGTAGATGGCCGCGCGGCCGCGTTCGAACGCGATCGCGTGCAGCATCGCGGCTTCCGGCCACCACGACAGCACGTCGTTCCCTTCGAAGCGGCCGCCCGGCGGATTCGGGCCGTTGCGCAGCAGCGTGCCGTCGAGTTCGCGTGGGATGTCGCCGGTCACGCGCAGATCGACGAGATCGACTTCGTCGGCGACCGGCGCGATCGCGCCGTGGTTCAGGTCGAATGCGGTCATCTCGTCGCGCGTTCCGTCAGCAGTCTTCGGTGGACGGCGGCAGGTCGCCGCGCGCCAGCGCGAGCGCATGGTCGCGTAAGTCGTCCGGCCATCCGGCGACCAGCTCGGCCAGCCGTATCGCGTCGTTCGCGTACAGCGCCCGCGCGGCCTCCTCGAAACCGGGCAGGTCGCCCGCCATCGCCGACATGAAGTGGTACGCGCGCGCCTGCGCGTCGCGGCGCCGGTCGGCCTCCGCATGCGTGCGCCGCGCGTCCTCGACGAGCTTGCGCAGCGCGACGGACGCACCGCCCGGCTGCGCGCCGAGCCATTCCCAGTGACGCGGCAGCAGCGTGACCTCGCGCGACACGACGCCGAGCTTCGGCCGGCCGCGGCCGCGCTGCTCGCCGGCGGCGACCGGCTCGCCGGCGGCGACACCGGGCGCGTCGCCCGGCGGCGGCGCGTAGCGCGCGCGGATATCGTCCGCCGTGCCGCGCAGGTCGAGGTCGATCGAGCGGCCCGTCGCATCGTCGAAGATCAGGATCGCGCCGGACATTGTGTCGCCGGCAGCCTGCCGGACCGCGAGCGCAACCGTCGCGAGCGGGCCCGACGCGAGCCGCCGGTGGCCGTCGAAGGCCGTGTACGAAGGAAGGAGCGTGGAGGTTGTCATCGTGGTCGCCCGCAGGCAGGAATCGGAATGGCGTTATTTTTATCCGGGTATAAATTGAATGTCAATATCATCCGGGTAAAAAATGACCGCGCACCGCCGCAGGCCGCGTCGCGACCATCGATTCAAATGCTGAATCGATCAAGTCAGCAATTGGCATGAAAGCGCAAATATCGACATGACAGAATGGCCCGGACGCCCTGCCTGCATCGGCGTCCGGCGCCCGATCGGCGGCGCCTGAACACATAACGCGCGCACCCGATGCGCCTGCCGCACGACGGCAACCTTCCGCCTTTCGGAGGAGACAGTCATGAATCCGCTTCAAGCGCTGCCGGCGTCCGCGTCGGCAACGGCCCGGCGCACACGCGTGCGCTGGCTCGTGCTGGCCGTCCTGTTCGCAGTCACGACGATCAACTACGCGGATCGCGCGGCGATCGCGATCGCCGGCCCAAGCCTCGCCCGCGCGCTGCACCTGAGCCACGTGCAGATCGGCTTCATCTTCTCCGCGTTCGGCTGGTCGTACGTGGTCGCGCAACTGCCGGGCGGCTGGCTGCTCGACCGCTACGGGTCACGCATCGTCTATGCGTTCAGCATCTTCTTCTGGTCGCTGTTCACGCTGCTGCAGGGCGCGATCGGCTTCTTCGGCGGCGCGGCCGCGTTCGCGCTGCTGTTCGGGCTGCGCTTCCTGGTCGGCGCGGCCGAGGCGCCGTCGTTTCCGGCCAACAGCCGGATCGTGTCCGCGTGGTTCCCGGCCGCCGAGCGCGGCACCGCGTCGGCGATCTTCAACGCCGCGCAGTACGCGGCGACCGTCGTGTTCGCGCCGCTGATGGGCTGGCTCGTGCACGCGTTCGGCTGGCAGTCGGTGTTCGCGGTGATGGGCGTGCTCGGCTTCGCGTTCGTCGCGGTGTGGAACCGCACGATGTACGACCCGAAGGACCACCCGAACATCAACCGCGCGGAACTCGACTACCTCGCCGAAGGCGGCGCGCTCGTCAACATCGACCAGGCGACGGGCGCGCACGGCGGCGGCCCGTCGATGCGTCACGTGAAGGCGCTGCTGAAGAGCCGGATGCTGATCGGCGTGTACGTCGCGCAGTACTGCATCAACGCGCTCACCTATTTCTTCATCACGTGGTTTCCGGTCTATCTCGTGCAGGCGCGCGGGATGTCGATCCTCAACGCGGGGCTCGTCGCGTCGATCCCCGCCGTGTGCGGGTTCCTCGGCGGGATTCTCGGCGGCGTCGTATCCGACGCGCTGCTCAAGCAGGGCCGGTCGCTGTCGGTCGCGCGCAAGGTGCCGATCGTGTTCGGCATGCTGCTGTCGATGTCGATGATCGTCTGCAACTACACCGATTCGCACGTGCTCGTCGTGCTGTTCATGGCGCTGTCGTTCTTCGGCAAGGGGCTCGGCGCGCTCGGCTGGGCCGTCAACGCGGACACCGCGCCGCGCCAGATCGCGGGGCTGAGCGGCGCGCTGCTCAACACGTGCGGCAATCTGTCGAGCATCACGACGCCGATCGCAATCGGCTATATCGTCGACCGCAGCGGCTCGTTCAACGGTGCGCTCGTCTATGTCGTCGCGCACGCGCTCGTCGCCGTGATCTGCTACCTGTTCGTCGTCGGCGAGATCCGCCGCGTCGAGCTTCATTGAACGGCGCGGGCCGCGCCGGCGCGTCCGGCGGCCCGCGCGCCACCGGAACCAGGAGCGAACCGATGTCCGAATCCCGCCGTGCCGGCACCCCGCGCGTCACGCGCATGCAGGTGATTCCCGTCGCCGGCCGCGACAGCATGCTGCTCAACCTGTGCGGCGCACACGCACCCTGCTTCACGCGCAACCTCGTGATCCTCGACGACAGCAGCGGGCATACCGGCGTCGGCGAAGTGCCGGGCGGCGAAGGGATCCGCCACGCGCTCGAGCGCATGACGGATCTCGTGGTCGACCAGTCGATCGGACGCTACCAGGCGACGCTCAACGCAGTGCGCGCGGCGCTGTCCGGCGCGGGCGCGAGTGCGGGCCGGACGATCCGGCACGAGGTGACGTCGGCCGGCGAAGCAGCCGTGCTGCGCCAGCCGCACGAGATCAACCTGCGGCTCGACAACGTGATCACCGCGATCGAGGCCGCGCTGCTCGACCTGCTCGGCCAGCATCTCGACGTGCCGGTCGCGGCGCTGCTCGGCGAAGGCCAGCAGCGCGACGCGGTGCCGATGCTCGCGTATCTGTTCTACATCGGCGACCGGCGCCGCACCGATCTGCCGTATCGCGACGAGACGCACGCATCGGACGCGTGGTTCCGGCTGCGCAACGAAGCGGCGCTCACGCCGGCCGCGATCGCGCGGCAGGCCGAGGCCGCGGTCGAGCGCTACGGCTTCGTCGACTTCAAGCTGAAGGGCGGCGTGATGGCCGGCGCCGACGAAATGGAAGCGATCGCGGCGATCAAGGCGCGTTTCCCGGACTCACGCACGACGCTCGACCCAAACGGCGCATGGTCGCTCGACGAAGCCGTCGCGCTGTGCCGCGGGCAAGGCCACCTGCTCGCGTACGCGGAGGATCCGTGCGGGCCGGAAGGCGGTTATTCGGGCCGCGAGGTGATGGCCGAATTCCGCCGCGCGACCGGCATCCCGACCGCGACCAACATGATCGCGACCGACTGGCGGCAGATGGATCACGCGGTGCGGCTGCAGGCGGTCGACATCCCGCTCGCCGATCCGCATTTCTGGACGATGCAGGGCTCGGTGCGGCTCGCGCAGCTGTGCCGCGACTGGGGGCTCACGTGGGGCTCGCACTCGAACAACCACTTCGACGTGTCGCTCGCGATGTTCACGCATGCGGCGGCGGCCGCGCCCGGCTCGATCACCGCGATCGACACACATTGGATCTGGCAGGAAGGCGACGCGCGGCTCACGCGCGAGCCGCTCGCGATCGTCGGCGGCAAGGTGGCCGTGCCGGAGCGGCCGGGGCTCGGGATCGAGCTCGACATGGCGCAGGTCGAGGCCGCGCATGCGCTGTACAACGAGGTGGGCGGCACCGCGCGTGATGACGCGGTCGCGATGCGCTATCTCGTGCCGGGGTGGACTTACGATCCGAAGCGGCCGAGTTTCGGGCGGGGGTGACGGGAGGGCAGGCGGCGGACGGTGGGCGGCGACCGCGATCCGGACCGCATACCGCGTCGCATCGGCGGTTGCCAAACGCCGAAAACAGCCGCATCCTGCCGGCTGCCTGAACCTGCCCGCGCGGCGAACGGTTCAGCGCCCCCGTCACTCAAAAAGAAACGCTCGCCATGACGTCTCCCGACCCGACGCCGCGACAGGTCATCCTCTTCGTTCTGTATTCGGTGCTGTGCCTGCCCGCGAGCATGACCGTCGCCGGCTATGTCGCGCCCAGGATGACGCGCAACGTGTCGAACTTCGAAGGCGGCGCGGGGTATGCGACGTTCTGGTGGATCATCCTGCTGACCTGTGCGTTCTACGCGCTGTCGTTCGTCATCTTCGCGCTGCTGCGCAAGAGAACGGCAATTCTCGCGGTCATCACGGCGGCGTTCGCAGCGCTGTCGGTGCCGGCGTTCAGGTTTATCCATGGGCTGGCGACCTGATCGCGGCCCGTCGTCGCGTCACGTCGAAAGCGGTACGCGCGCGTCGCCCACGGTCGCCGGGGCAGCCAAAAACAAAAAGGCCCGATCTTGCGATCGGGCCCTTCGAATTCCGTTGGTGGAGCGGAGGAGGATCGAACTCCCGACCTTCGCATTGCGAACGCGACGCTCTCCCAGCTGAGCTACCGCCCCAACAGTCGACCATCATACACACGCATTTCCGCGCTTGGCAATAGGGGTTTCGCGTAGCCCCGAAGCGTCACTTTGACGGCGCGCCAGCCAGCACCCATTCGACCACCGAACGGACGTCGGCATCGCTCATCCGCGGGTGCGCAGGCATCGGTATTGCACCCCAGACGCCGGAGCCGCCTTCCTTCACCTTCTTCTGCAGCTTCGCCACGGCCTGCGGATCGGACTTGTAGCGGGCAGCGATATCCTTGAACGACGGGCCGACCAGCTTGCGGTCGACCGCGTGGCAGCCCATGCACGCATTGCCGCGCGCCACCTTCAGGCCGTCGCCGACGTCCGCGTGCGCGGCGCCCAGCGTGCCGGCCACGAGCGCCGCGGCTGCGGCGCCCTGCACCATCCACTGCTTCATCTGCACGATCTTCATTGCGGCGGTGCCTTCGGGTTGCCCGGGTGCACGTTCGACGAATTCGAGATCGGCGCGGGCGGCTGCAGCGGCGTGGACTGCACCGACGCGTCGGGCACCGCGCCGACCGTCGCGGTGTCCGCCGGCGCGGCGGCAGCCTGCGTGCCGGTTGTGCCGCTCGCGGGCGACGCGGCCTGCAGCGCCTGCGCGTCCTGCGGCTTGACGTACTGGAACACCTTCACGACCTTCTCGACGCCCGGCACCTGGCTCGCGGCCTCGGCGCCGCGATTGCCTTCGTCGACCGTCACGAGACCCATCAGGTAAAGGTTGCCGCGCTCGCTGACGACCTTGTAGTAGTTCGCCGAAATGCCCTTCGTCGCGATCAGCTCGGACTTCACGCGCCCTTCGAGGTACGAGTCGTTCGCACGCGACGACAGCGACGCCGCCGGCTCGACAGACAGCTCGTTCACGATACCGTTCACGTTGTTGATGCCGCGCACGATTTCCTCGGCGCGCTGCTTCGACGCATTGTTCGGCACTTCGCCCGTCAGCAGCACGCGGCGGTTGAACACCGTCACGTTCACGTGCGACTGGTCGGGCAGCCCGTTGTTGATCTGCGAAAGCGCCTTGACCTGGATCTCGCGATCTTCCGTCTGCGCACCGAGCGTACGGCGATCGGTCGCGATCAGCGCGCCGCCGCCGGCAGCTGCACCCACGACCCCGAGCACACAGCCCTGCAGCGACACGGCGAGGCCCGCCGTCAGCGCGGCGAGCAACGTGGTTCTGACGAGCGTCTGTTTGACGCGGCTTTGATTCATCGACGGCTCTCCTTCGTTCAATCCTCACCCAGCAGCATCGCGTCGATGCCGTCGCACAGGCAGTGGATGGTCAGCAGATGGACTTCGTGGATGCGCGCCGCGCGAACGGCGGGCACACTGATCGGAATATCGGTGTCGGACAGCGCGGCCGCGACCGCGTGGCCGTTGCCGCCCGTCAGCGCGACGACGGTCATCTCGCGCGCGTGCGCTTCGTCGATCGCCGCCAGCACGCGCGGCGATGCGCCGGTCGGGTCGAGCACCAGCAGGATGTCGCCGGTCTGGCCGAGCACGCGCACCTGTTGCGCGAACAGTTGCCCCGCCGCCGCGCCCGCGAGGCCAGCCTGCGACGCATCGGTGGCCAGCGCGATCGCGGGCAGGCCCGGACGCTCGCGCTCGAAGCCGCCGACGAGCGACACCGCGAGATAGTGTGCGGCGGCGGCCGACGGGCCGTCGCCGCACGCGACGATCTTGTTGCCGTTCGCCAGCGCGGCGAACATCGCGTCGACCGCGGCTGCGATCGGCAACGACAGCGCGTCGGCCGCTTCGGCATGAAGCGCGGCGCTGTCGCGAAATTGTTGCTGAATACGTTCGACTGACATCGATTCCTGGTGAACTGGGCGCGTGGCACGCATCGCGCGACATCGTGGGTGCGGCGAGTTTACCGTACTCCGGCACCCTCTCCAGCGGTCCGGCAAGAACTCTTTACATCTCGTCACAGCTCGCCGCTACGCATCGTCGGTACGAAATGCGTCGCGCAGCCACGCGAGCCGCCCGGCCTCGAACGCGACGACGTCGAAACGGCATGCAGCACCGGCACCGTGCCGCGCCCAGAACTGGAGCGCCGCGGCGACCAGGCGCCGCCGCTTGCGCCAGCCGACGCTCGCGGCCGCGCCGCCATGCCGGACACTGCGCCGCGCCCGCACTTCGACGAACACGAGCATGCCGTCGGGCTCGCGCATCACGAGATCGAGCTCGCCGCCGCGCATCGTCACGTTCGCCGCCACGCACACAAGGCCGCGGCGTTCGAGAAACTGCCGTGCACGCTGCTCGAATGCCGCGCCGACCGGTTTGGATCGCGCCGCACCGGAAAAGTTGTCGCCCGCGCGCGGCAAACCGCGCACGCCATCCGGCCGCGCCGGCGCCGCGTGGCACAATGCCGTCCTTGTTCCGCCTGCGCCGCGATTGCGCGCATTGCCTGCCATGACTGCCCTCCTCGAACTCGCGCATACGCAGCACTACCCGAGCGCCGCGCTCTACGTGGTCGCCACGCCGATCGGCAACACCGCCGACATCACGCTGCGCGCGCTGCACGTGCTCGGCCTCGTCGACCGCATCGCGGCCGAAGACACCCGCAACACGGGCCAGCTGCTCGCCCGCTACGGGATCTCGAAGCCGCTCGTCGCCGCGCACGAGCACAACGAACGCGAAGCCGCGCAGCGCGTGATCGAACTGCTGCGCGCCGGCGAACGCGTGGCATACGTATCGGACGCCGGCACCCCCGGCATCTCGGACCCCGGCGCGCGGCTCGTCGACGCGGTGCGCGAGGCCGGCTTCGCGGTGATCCCACTGCCGGGCGCGAGCGCGGCCGTGACCGCGCTGAGCGTGGCTGGCGGCTGGGCCGGCGCGTTCACGTTCGCGGGCTTCCTGCCGCCGAAGGCCAAACAGCGCGCGACCGCGCTGCAGGCGCTGGTATCGCACCCGTATGCGCTGGTGTTCTACGAAGCACCGCACCGGATCGCCGAAACCGTCGCCGCGCTCGCCGACGCGTTCGGCCCCGCGCGCCGGCTGCTGATCGCGCGCGAACTCACCAAGCTACACGAGCAACTGTTCCAGGGCACCCTGGCCGAAGGACAGACCTGGCTCGCCGGCGATGCGAACCGGCAGCGCGGCGAATTCGTGCTGGTCGTCGAAGGCGCGCCGGCGGCGAGCGGCGAAGCCGACGACACCGCGCACGATGCGCTGCTCAGGCTGCTGCTGGAAGAAGTGCCGGTGAAGAGCGCGGCCAAGCTCGCGGCCGCGCTGACGGGCGCGTCGCGCAACACGCTGTATGCGCGCGCGCTCGCGCTGAAGGAAGGTTGACGCGCGAGCGCGCCGCGCGGAAACGACAAAGGGCTGCCGGAAGGCAGCCCTTTGTGCATGAGCGGACGATCCGCCGCGTTACTTCGCCGAGACCGACGCGAGCATTTCGTCGCGCGCGTCGCGCGCTTCCTGCGGCGACAGCCCTTCGATCTTCACGCGGCCCGTGCCGGCGTGCACGAGGCCGATCACCTTGGCGGCCGCGTACGACAGGTCGAGCACACGGCCGCGCTTGAACGGCCCGCGATCGTTGACCTTCACGACGACCCACTTGCCGGTCGACGAATTCGTCACCTTGATGTACGACGACAGCGGCAGCGTGCGATGCGCGGCGGTGAGCGCGTTCATGTTGAAACGCTCGCCGTTCGCAGTGCGGCGGCCGTGGAAATCCCTCCCGTACCAAGAGGCGCGCCCCGTCTGGCGGAAGTCGGACACATCCTTGCCGTCGATCGGCTCGGCGTCCGCCAGCGACGGCTTCTTCGCGTCCTTGCTGTCCGCGGCCGGCATCGACGCCAGTGCGGAATCGAAATTCAGTTGCTGCTTGTTGTTGTCCGCCTTCGCGGCAGCGGCCGTCTTGTCGACCGCGTTCTTCTGGTTCGCGCTTCCGGTGGTCTGGCTGGGTGGCACCGCACAGCCCGTCAGCGCAAAAAATAATGCAATGGTCCCGAATCGACTCGGAAATCGTACGTTCATCGACGTGTCGCCTTCTGGTTCGGGCCGCTCCTTCACGACGCTGTTTCACAGCGCACATACGCGGGCCCGGACGGCAAATGCGTGCACGCCCCGCTCGAATGCGAGCAGGCGGCTAGCATGGGCGCGGCTTTCGTCTATGCCGCAACCGTCCTGATTAGCTTTCACGTCTGGCGCAACCTGTCCCCAACAGCCTGACCAGACCCCACATGCCGCCATCGAACATGGCTTCACGTTCGCGCGCGTCGATACGACCAACGCACAGGAACGGCGGCACAGGCCTCATCCGGCGGCGCGACAGCAGGGCCGCAGGCGGGCGCGCAGCACCCGGCCGGACAAGACGTGAGCACCGAATGCTCGGTGCTGGATACACCGCCGGACTCCCCGGCGGCTGATGCTTGACGGTGAATTCGACGCCTCTTTTAACGGGGTCGAAACACCAGCGAATTGCGTGAAACTCACGCGCAATGGGGCGCATTATACATAAATCAAAACGCCATCTCGAAAAGCGGCCCGGCCGGACCATTGATTCTCACTATGGCGGTAACAATCGACATGCTCCGGGATTGCCCGTAGACGCGCGTCGCGCGGTGCGCCGCATGGGCGGCAGGCAGCGCGCGCGACCGGTACAATCCCTCCTTTTAGCCGCCGGTGCCTCCATGAAAGTCACGCTCATCCCGGTCACGCCGTTCCAGCAGAACTGCTCGCTGCTCGTCTGCGAGAAGACGGGCCGCGCCGCCGTCGTCGATCCGGGCGGCGATCTCGACCGGATCGAACAGGAAGTCTCGCGGCAGAACGTGCAGGTCGAGAAGGTGCTGCTCACGCACGGGCACATCGATCACTGCGCGGGCGCGAAGACGCTCGCGACGCACTACGGCGTGCCGATCGAGGGGCCGCAGGAAGAAGAGCGTTTCTGGATCGAGAAGCTGCCGACGCAGAGCGAGCGCTTCGGTTTTCCGGCCGCCGAAGCCTTCGAACCGGATCGCTGGCTGAACGACGGCGACACCGTGCGGTTCGGCGACGAAACGCTCGAGGTCTATCACTGCCCGGGCCACACGCCCGGTCATATCGTGTTCTTCAGCCGCGCGCATCGCGTCGCGATCGTCGGCGACGTACTGTTCGCAGGCTCGATCGGCCGTACCGATTTTCCGCGCGGCAATCATGAAGACCTTGTCCGTTCGATCAAGGAAAAACTGTGGCCGCTCGGCGACGACGTCACGTTCGTGCCGGGCCACGGCCCCGTGTCGACGTTCGGCGACGAGCGCCGCACGAACCCGTTCGTGTCCGACAAGGTATTCGGATGAACCAGACCGCCATCCAGGAAATCTACGTCAGCACCGACGTCGAGGCCGACGGCCCGATTCCGGGCCCGCACTCGATGCTGAGCTTCGCATCGGCCGCCTATACCGAGGACAAGCAGTTGATCGCGACGTTCTCGGCGAACCTCGAGACGCTGCCGGGTGCACAGGCGCATCCGGTGCAGGAAGCATGGTGGAAGACGGAGCCCGAAGCGTGGGCCGCGTGCCGGCGCGACCTGCAGGCGCCAGAGGCGGCGCTGGTCGCATATGTCGACTGGGTCGAGGCGCTGCCCGGCAAGCCCGTGTTCGTCGCGATGCCGGCCGGTTTCGACTTCACGTTCATGTTCTGGTACATGATGCGCTTCGCGGGGCGCTGCCCGTTCTCGTGGTCGGCGCTCGACATCAAGACGCTCGCGTTCGCGATGACGGGCCTGCCGTACCGCAAGGCGATCAAGCCGCGCTTTCCGAAGCACTGGTTCGACGACCATCCGCATACGCACGTCGCGCTCGACGACGCGATCGAGCAAGGCGCGCTGTTCTGCAACATGCTCGCCGACCTGCGCCGGCAGCAAGCCGCGCTCGCGGGCCTCGCCGTGTCGGATACCGATCGGTCGGAAAACGCGGGGACGGGACAAAACCCCACGGATCCGCGAGCAAATTAGCGAATCCCGCTCAACAGCGCCACGCCAGATTGCCTTTCCTTTCCCGGCCCTCTAACATTCAGCGTGTTGTAGCTGCCGCATGGAGGCGCAGGTGACGCTCGATTCCTTTTCGCAAAAAATCCTTCGCCTGTTGCAGCTCGACGCGCGCCGTTCCGTACAGGAAATCTCCGACCAGGTCGGGCTGTCGAGCACGCCGTGCTGGCGCCGCATCAAGGACATGGAACAGTCGGGCGTGATCCAGCGCTATACGGCGCTGCTCGATCGCGAGAAGCTCGGCCTGCACGTGTGCGCGCTCGCGCACGTGCACCTGACCCGCCACAACGAAGGCGGCGTCGAGCAGTTCGAGCGCGAGATCGCGACCTGCCCGGAAGTCACCGAGTGCTACAGCACGACCGGCGAAGCCGATTACATCCTCAAGATCGTCGCGCCCGACATCAAGGCCTACGACGTGTTCCTGCACGAACGCATCTTCAAGATCCCGGCCGTGTCGCAGGTGCGCACGAGCGTCGTGCTGCGCGAAATCAAGTTCGACACGCAACTGCCGCTGTAACGCGCGGCCCCGTGCGGACGGCCCGCGCTCGCAGGCATCGCGTCACGCCTGCGTGGGCATCGTGCGCGTGAAGTCGATCCGGCGCGCGCCGAACTCGCGCTTGAGCGCGTCGGCGTCGAGCCGGCCGGCCAGCGCCGCATCGGTGTCGCCCGGATCGCTCGCGAGCGTCACATCGATCTCGAGCCCGGTACTCAGGTAATGCAGGTTGATCGCCGCCGCGCGCAGCCCGCGCTGCGCGAGCGCGGCTTCGAGCCGCGCCGCGATCTCACCGCGCGGCGGCAGCGCGAGCGCGGGACGGCGCGCCGCGTCGTTCTCGGGGTCGACATGGATCAGCGCGTCGAGCACGCGCGGGTCGGTCAGCACGCGTGCGCGTGCGGTCTCGGCGATGTAATGCCCTTCGGACACGGAGATCTTCGGATCGACGAGGATGTGCGCGTCGACGAGCGCGGCATCGCCCATCTTGCGCGTGCGCAGGTCGTGCACGTCGCGCACGCCGGGCGTCGCCTCGAGCAGCGCGCGGATCTCGGCCGTGTCGGCCGTGTCGAGCGCGCGGTCGGACAGATCCTGCAGCGCGTCATAGCCGAACGTCCAGCCCATCCGCGCAACCATGAAGCCGACGATCGCCGCCGCGATCGGGTCGAGCAGCCGCACGCCGGCCAGGCTGCCGACGATGCCGATCGCGACGACGAGCGACGACGCGGCGTCCGAACGCGCATGCCATGCGTTCGCGACGAGCATCGCCGAGCGCACGCGCCGCGCCTCGCGCAGCATGTAGCGAAACAGCGCTTCTTTCGACACAAGCACCGTCAGCGCGACGACCAGTGCGGAAAAATGCACGGCCGGGATGTTTTCGAGATTAACGAGGCGGTCGCCGGCGCGCCAGAGCATGCCGATTCCGACCGCAATCAGGATAGCGCCGAGAAACAGCGACGCGACCGTCTCGTAGCGGCTGTGTCCGTAATTGTGGTCGGCGTCCGGCGATGCGCCGCTATGCCGATTCGCAACCAACACGACGAAATCCGAGATCAAATCGGAAATCGAATGCACACCGTCGGCAATCAACGCCTGCGAATGCGCAATCGTGCCGACGACGATCTGAAATGTCGCAAGCACGACATTCAGCACAATACTGACGAGCGTGCTCTTGCGCGCAACTGCGTGCTTATCTGCGCTTTGCGCGTCGCCGGAAAACGTGGACATGAAATATGAGATATCGGTGTGCGATACGCAATTCTATCAAAAGCGCCCCGCGAGACTCGCCAATATCAACAAATTTCTCATTCAAATCAATCGCTTATACGAACGTGTCGCATTTTCATTCACGCCGAATTGTTACATTTTCATGACAAATCCCAGCGCACCGACGAGTGTCGGGAAACAAAAAAGCCGCGCTCCTGAACGGACACGAGGCTCTTTTGAGGCAGACGACTTAAACGGACGTTTAAATCGCAAACTGTTCGCGGTTCTTGCCGGCGATCCAGCGCGGCGGCTTGCCGCGGCCCGACCACGTCGCGCCCGTTTCCGGATCGCGGTATTTCGCGGCCACGCCAGCGCGCGGACGGCCAACCTTACCTGCCTTCGCGCGGTTGAGGCCGAGTTCGGCGAGCGAAAAGCCGTAGTCGGCAATTTTCTGCTTCACGTCATTCAGCACTTCAGCGTATTCACGCGACTTCGCTTCTTCGATTTGCTTCTCCAGCTTCTCCCGCTGGGCCAGCAGGTCCTTGTAAGAAGACATAGTTTCCCTTTCTATCTGACTAATGGCGCCGGTCTGCAGCCAGCTCACCATTCATGAAATATATGTGCCTCGGATTTTCGAAGGCAGAGATTAGCACAAAAAAGATTTGATAGAAGCGAGATTCATGAAAATCCCGAGATCAATTGTAATTCGCACATGTCATTTTGACCGGCCGCGGCCTTTTCTCAAATTTTTACGTTCCTACACAGAGATTAGGACATTAGCGATTGCCGATTAGATCTATCAATATACGCAATTACCCTGCATACAAAAAATCAAAGCTTTCATAGGACGACAGGTTTGTGAAAATCGGATGGTGCGACTTGCCAAATGGACAAACCGTCAATCCGCGACGTCACGCCACATCCCGCGCGCATGCGATCAGCCGGTCGCGCAGCGCGCCGGCATCGGCCAGCGGCGCGTCGAACAGCGTGCGTACGCGGCGGCCGTCGCACCGCCAGTCGGCGCCGTGGCGATCGACGCCGAGCAGGTCGAGCCCGTCGCGGCGCGCATCGCCGGCATCATATGCGTCCCACAGTGCCTGCTCCTCGTCGAACCCGAGCGGCGGCAGCGCATCGAGATGCGTGCCGTCGACCCAGCCCATGCGCCCGAAGCCGCCGATATAGCGCAGCCGCTCGATATCGAGCGCCCGGAACGTGAAATCGCCGAGCGCGAGATAACGCGCGGCGTCCGGCTCGTAGCGCAGGTATCGCGCGGTGACGTGCGGATCGTCGCCGAGCGGCACGAAGCGGCCGAGCAGCGTCGCGCGTTCGGCGTTCAGCACGTCGCCGTCGGGCGCATCGACGACGAGGAAGCCCGCGCGGGGATCGGCGGCGAGATTGCGCGTGTGTTCGGCGAGGCCGCTCACGAGAATCACGGGCCGATGGCTTGCATCGGGTGCAAACGGGACGACCGTCGGATACGGGAAGCCCTGCGGATCGCGCGCATGGGTGGCAAGCGTGCCGAGCGCGCAGCGGTGCAGCAGATGCAGGGCGAAGGCGGGATCGATGTTCAAGAGGACTCCTGCGGTCGATGGGCGGCGCTTCGGGCACGCCGCGTGCGCTTCGATGTTACTCGCGGGCGCCGCGCGCCGCGTATCGGCCGAACGGCCGATACGGCGCCAGGCACCGGACGGACGGCGCGCTTCCGCGACGTGACCGGTTCGCCGGTTCGCCGGTTCGCCGGTTCGCCGGATCATCCACCGAACGGGCAGCGCCCGGCAGGATCGTAAGCGGTTCGATAGAATCGGACGATTCCAACGGACGCCGCGTGCGTCCGCGCATCCTTTGACGAGCCTTCCGTGTCCGAATCCGCCTCCCCCGAATCGTCGTCCCCGTTCGCCGCGCCGCCCGACGCGCATCGCGTGCTGTCGCTCCCGGCCCGCCAGCGTGCGCGCACGGCGTCGATGGCGCTGTTCTTCGTCGCCGGCATGATGTACGCGTCGTGGGGCGTACACGTGCCGACCGTGCGCGACAAGTTCGCGCTGAGCCCCGGGCTGCTGTCGATCGCGCTGTTCGCGGTCGCCGGCGGCTCGATCGCAGCGATGCTGACCATCGCGCGCTGGATCGCGCGCGTCGGCTCGCGCACCGCGTGCCTCGCGGACGGGCTCGTGATGTCCGCGTGCGCGGCGCTGATCCTCGTCGTGCCCGACTACTGGATGCTGCTCGGCGTGCTCGCGCTGTTCGGCTTCTCGATGGCGACGCTCGACGTCGCGATGAACGCCGAGGCCAGCGCGGTCGAGATCGCGCTCGGCAAGCCGATCATGTCGTCGCTGCACGGGATGTTCAGCATCGGCGGGATGTCGGGCGCGGCGGCCGGCGGCGCGCTGCTGTCGGCCGGCATGGCGCCGGCCGTGCATCTCTCGCTCGCGGCGGCGGCGAGCGCCGCGGTGCTCGTGGCCGCGAGCCCGGCCGTGCTGCCGCATGTGCCGCACCACGAACACGCGCACGGCGGCGGCAACCGCTGGCGCTCGCCCGCGCTGTGGATGCTCGGCGGCATCGCGCTCGTCGCGCTGATCGCCGAAGGCGCGATGTACGACTGGGCGACGGTCTACATGCGCGACGTCGTCGCGGCGAGCCCCGCGCTCGCAAGCGCCGCGTACGCGGCGTTCTCGGGCGGGATGGCCATCGCGCGCTTCGCGGGCGACGCCGTGCGCGCCCGCTTCGGCGCGCCGCAGCTCGTGTTCGCGAGCGCGTCGCTCGCGTGCGCGGGGATGATCGGCGCGCTGCTGCTGCCCTATCCGGTCACCGTGCTGACCGGCTTCACGCTGATGGGCCTCGGCCTCGCGAACATGATGCCCGTCCTGTTCGCGGCCGCCGCGCGCGTGAAGGGCATCCACGCGGCCGAAGGGCTCGCGCATGTGGCCGGGCTTGCGTATTTCGGACTGCTGTTCGGCCCGGTCGTGATCGGCGCGGTCGCCCAGGCCGCGAACCTGACGATCGGCCTGTCGGTCGTCGCGCTGTGCGCGGCGCTCGTCGCGGCCGTCGCGCCGAAGGTGCTCGCGCACCTGAAGATCTGACGGCATCGCGCCCGTCGGCCAAAAAGAAAGCGCGCATGCGTTGCCGCATGCGCGCTTTCACCCCTACTGTCGACCGCCTGTTGCGTTACATCTTCACTTCGTCGAGCAGCGACTTCTTGCCGCCCTTGTAGTTGTACAGCGAGATCACGCCGTGCTGCAGGTCGCCCTTCGAGTCGAAGGTCGTCGTGCCGATCACGCCCGTGTAGTTCGTCGCCGGCATCGCCGCGAGAATCTTCGCCGGGTCCGCCGAGTTCGCGCGCTTCATCGCGTCGGCGACGATGTACACGGCGTCATACGTGAACGGTGCGTAGATCTGGATCGGCTGGCCGAAGCGCTTCTCGTACTTCGCCTTGAACGCGCCGCCGCCCGGCATCTTCTCGAGCGAAGCGCCGGCTTCCGAGCACACGACGTTGTCGGTCGCGTCGCCGGCCAGGTCGGCCAGCTTTTCCGTGCACACGCCGTCGCCCGCGAGGATCTTCGCGCGCAGGCCGAGCTGCTTCGCCTGTTTCGCGAACGGGCCGCCGGTGGCGTCCATGCCGCCGTACATGATCGCGTCCGGATTCTCACCCTTGATCTTGGTCAGAATCGCACGGAAGTCGACCGCCTTGTCGTTCGTCGCGTCGTGCGACATCACCTTCAGGCCGAGCGCCTTCGCCTTCTTCTCGAACTCGTTCGCGAGACCCTGGCCGTATGCGGTCGAATCGTCGACCACCGCCACGCTCTTGATGCCCTTCGAGTGCGCGTAGTTCGCGAGTGCGGGGCCCTGCTGCGCGTCGGTCGCCACCACGCGGTACGTGGTCTTGAAGCCTTGCTGCGTGTAGGCCGGGTTGGTCGCCGACGGCGAGATCTGCACGATGCCCGCATCGCTGTAGATCTTCGAGGCCGGGATCGACGTGCCCGAGTTCAGGTGGCCGATGACGGCGACGACCTTGTCGTCGACGAGCTTCTGCGCAACCTGCGTGGCCTGCCGCGGGTCGGCCGCGTCATCCTGCGGGTCGAGTTGCAGCGTGATTTTCTGGCCGCCGACCGTGAGACCCTTCGCGTTGATCTCCTCGACTGCGAGACGCGCACCGTTTTCGTTGTCCTTGCCCAGGTGTGCAATGCCGCCCGTCAAGGGCGCGACGTGGCCGATCTTGACGACTTGATCGGCGGCAGCGTTGCTTGCAGCTGCAACGCACAGCATCGCCGCTGCGGTGATCGGCAACAGCTTCTGCATTTTGATATTCATGTAAGTCTCCAGTTTCGGTCCCAATAAACGCCATCGCCCGGTGCCCCGCTGCCATCCCTGTGTTTGCAATCACTGGACGATTCGCCGGTTGCATCGTTCATGCACTTGGCCTCAAGCACGTGTAAACAGCCGCTTTTAGCAACCGCCCGTCCGTACTTGCGCGCAAGTGTAGGTGATCAAATTAATTTGTGGGACTTTTTTGGGGTAGTGGTAACACTACCGATATGCGCACTTCGGAATGATGACTCGAAAGTCGCCGCGAGCCCCGCCGGATAAGGGTTTCCGCTAATTTTCGGCAGCTCGCCGAAAGGTCGCTTCAAAGGATTCCCGGGGCATTTCGATTCGGTATTTTGTGCCCGTGATCATTGAATGAAACGCGCGTGACAACACGCGCGTTTCGTCGTTCGATACGAACGGTTCAGGCGGTCGATGAAACGCCCCGTTCAGGCCGCCGACGCGCGCCATTCTGCGTCGAGCGCAGCGACGAGCTGCGACGTCGTCGGCGCATCGCCGCGCCGCCGTGCGAGCGGCGCGCCCTGCCCGGCCCACAGCGACAGGTAGTCGCCGTCGTTCGCGCGCGCGGCGGCCTGGCGCAGCGGCTGCGTCAGCGCGTTCTGCACCGGGTACGGCGCGGCGTCGGCCACGCGTTCGCCGAGCCGCGCCATCAGCGTATTGCGCAACCCGCGCGCATGGCGGCCGGTGATCGCGCGCGTGACCTGCGTCGACGTATCCGCGCTCGCCAGCAAGCGTGCCTTCCAGTCCGCCGCGATCGCGCTTTCCGTGCAGGTGAGGAACGCGGTGCCGAGTTGCGCGCCCTGTGCGCCGAGCGCGAGCGCGGCCGCGATCCCGCGGCCGTCCATGATGCCGCCTGCGGCGAGTACGGGCAGGCCCGTCGCGTCGACGAGCTGCGGCACGAGCGCGAACGTGCCGATCAGCGCGTCTTCGGCGGCGCCGATGAACGTGCCGCGATGACCGCCCGCCTCGGCGCCCTGCGCGGACAGCGCGTCGGCGCCGGCCGCCTGCCACGCGAGCCCTTCGGCCACGTGCGTCGCGGTGCCGATCACATAGGTGCCGGCGGCCTTCAGGCGTGCGACGTCGGCCGCGTCGAGCACGCCGAACGTGAAGCTCGCGACCGGCACGCGCAGCGACACGAGCGCATCGAGCTGTGCGCGGAAGTCGGGCGCGTAGTGCGCGGGCGCGGCGCCCGGCGGCAGCCCGAGCGTCGCGTTCAGCGGGTCGATCGCCGCGAGTGCGCGCGCGACGGTCGCCGCATCGGGCGCGGCGTCCGGCAGCACGAACAGGTTGACCGCGAACGGGCGATCGGTCGCCGCGCGGATCGCCGCGACTTCGGTCGCGAGACGATCCGGCTCGAACGCGCCGGCGCCGAGGCTGCCGAGCGCGCCGGCGTTCGATGCGGCGGCGACCATCGCGGCCGTGGTCGCGCCGACCATCGGCGCCTGCACGAGCGGCAGGCGCAGGCCGAAGCGTTCGGAAAAGGGTGTGGAATACGGACGGGCAGGCATGACGAATCCTTCGATGACGATGCGCGAAAGCGCTTTGTAAAAGCCGGCATATCGACTCTATCGAAGCGGCTCGCCGCCGAAAAATGAATAATCGAGATCGAAACGATCGCTGCGCGAGAAGCGGGCGCGCGCAGCAGGCGCGCACGTTGCGCGTGCCCTGCAACACCAGACGATTGGTGGCACACTAGGCCGCCCTATTCCACCCGGGGCGCGCGCGGCGCACCCCGTTCGCCAGGAGTTCAAAACGTGACTGCCCAATGGATCGACATCCCGACCGGTAACGACAGCTTCGGCGGCTATCTCGCGCTGCCCAAGCGCGGCAAGGGCCCTGCCGTCATCATCATCCAGGAGATCTTCGGCGTGAACTCGCACATCCGCGCGGTCGCCGACCAGTACGCGGCCGACGGCTACGTCGCGCTCGCGCCGGACGTGTTCTGGCGCACGCAGCCGCGTGTCGAGCTGACCTACGAAGGCGCGGATCGCGACAAGGGCATCGAATTGTTGAAAAAGACCGACGTCGGTCTCGCAGTCGTGGACATCGGCGCGGCGGCCGACGCGTTGCGCGCGCGCCCCGAAGTGGCCGGCAAGCTCGCCGCGATCGGCTACTGCTTCGGCGGCCAGCTCGCGTACCGTGCGGCCGCGGCCGGCAAGCTCGACGCGGCGGTCGCCTATTACGGCGGCGGCATCCAGAACGCGCTCGACCTGGCCGGCAAGGTCACGCAGCCGATCCTGTTCCACTACGCGGAAAACGACCACGGGATCCCGCTCGCGGCCGTCGATCAAGTCAAGGCCGCGTTCGCCGGCCGCGGCCACGCATCGTTCCACGTGTATCCGGGCGCCGAGCACGGCTTCAATTGCACCGATCGCGCGTCGTACAACCAGCGCGCGGCGGCGCTCGCGCACGGCCGTACGCTGACGTTCCTCGCCGAGCACCTGTAAAAACGCCCCGCCGCGGGCCCATCGCGCCGGGCCCGCGTTATTCTCCCTTCATCGCCACGAGTCACAACGGGGGTGACAGCGATGCACTCGGACTATCTCGCGCATGACGCGATCGGCCTCGCCGCGCTCGTGCGCGACCGCAAGGCCAGCCCGCGCGAACTGCTCGATGCCGCGATCGGCCAGGCCGAAGCGGTCAATGGCGCGATCAACGCGATCGTGCTGCAGGACTACGAAGCCGCGCGCCAGCGTGCGGCCTCCGCGCCCGAACCCGGCGCCGGCGCGCCGTTCGCGGGCGTTCCGTATCTCGTCAAGGATCTCGGTGCGGCGGTCGCCGGGCTGCCGCTGTCGATGGGCAGCCGGCACTACCGGTACTACGTGCCCGGCGACGATTCGCCGGTGATCGCGCGCAGCCGCGCTGCGGGCCTCAACGTGTTCGGCAAGACCAACACGTCGGAGATCGGCCAGATGCCGTACACGGAACCCGAACTGTTCGGCGCATGCCGCAACCCGTGGAATCTCGACCATACGCCCGGCGGCTCGAGCGGCGGTGCGGCGGCGGCCGTCGCGGCCGGCATCGTGCCGCTCGCGCATGCGTCCGACGGCGGCGGCTCGATCCGCATTCCGGCATCGTGCTGCGGGCTGTTCGGCCTGAAGCCGAGCCGCAACCCGATGCTCGTCGACCAGCCGTCGAACGGCGAGCTCGTCGTCCAGCATGCGGTCTCGCGCAGCGTGCGCGACAGCGCGCTGCTGCTCGACGTGACGACCGGCCAGACGCTGCCGCACGGCGCGCCCGGCACGTTCCTCGGCGAACTCGATACGCCGCCCGGCGCGCTGCGGATCGGCCTCGTCGTCGATCCGATGCTCGCGCCGGCGCTCGCCGACGACACGCGCGCGGCGCTCGACGACGCGGCCGCGCTGCTCGAATCGCTCGGCCACCATGTCGAGCCGGCGACGCTGCACGTCGACTACGCGCGCGCGGCCGAAACCTTTCTCACGCTGTGGGCGACGATCGCCGAGGAGATGGTGCTCGGTGCGCGCGCGCTGACCGGCCGCGCGCCGCGGCGCGGCGAATTCGAAGCGGCGACGTGGGCGATGGCCGTGGTCGGCCGGCGCCTCGCGCGCACGCGCCTGCCAGACGTGCTCGAATGGCAGCGCCAGCTGACCGTGCAGGTGGCCGGCCTCGTGTCGCGCTACGACGCGATCCTGTGCGCATCGCTCGCGGGGCCGCCGGTGAAGATCGGCGAACTGCAGCCGACGCCGTTCGAATCGGCGCAGATGAAGCTGCTCGCCGCGCTGCCGGTGAAGCCGCTGCTGAAGGAAATGCTCGCGAAGTCGTCGGAGAAGGCGTTCGCGTGGGCCGGCTGCACCGAGCTGTTCAACCTGACCGGTCAGCCGGCGATGTCGGTGCCGCTCTACTGGAACGCGCGCGGGCTGCCGATCGGCGTGCAGTTTGCCGCGCGCCACACCGACGACGCGCTGCTGCTCAGGCTCGCGCGACAGCTCGAACAGGCGCGGCCGTGGTTCGACCGCCGCCCGCCGCTGATGCAGGCGCAGCGCTGACGCAAGCATCGAAAAAAAGCCCCGCCGGCAAGACCGGCGGGGCTTTTGCGCATGCAAAACGCGCGGCGGCGCTTACACGGCGAGCCGTTCGCAGATCGTCCGCGTCGCGGTCGCTGCGTTCAGCGTGTAGAAATGCAGCCCCGGCACGCCCGCGTCGATCAGGCGCCGGCACAGATCGGTGACGACATCCGCGCCGAACGCGCGGATCGCGTCGCGATCGTCGCCGAAGCTCTCGAGCCGGCGCGCGATCCAGCGCGGCACTTCGGCGCCGCACATCTCGGAGAAGCGCATCAGCTGCGAGAAGTTCGTGATCGGCATGATGCCCGGCACGATCGGCACGTCCACGCCCAGCTTGCGCACATCGTCGACGAAGCGGAAATACGCGTCGGCGTTGAAGAAGTACTGCGTGATCGCGGAATTCGCGCCGGCTTTCACCTTGCGCGCGAAATTCTCGAGATCGGCCTTCGGCGAGCGCGATTGCGGGTGGTACTCGGGGTAGCCTGCGACCTCGATGTGGAACCAGTCGCCATGCTCGGCGCGGATGAAGCTGACGAGCTCGGACGCATAGCGCAGCTCGCCCACCGCGCCCATCCCCGACGGCAGGTCGCCGCGCAGCGCGACGATATGCCGGATGCCGTGTGAGCGGTACTGGTCGAGGATCGCGCGCAGGCTGTCGCGCGACGAGCCGATGCACGACAGGTGCGGCGCGGCCTCGAGGCCGTCCTTCTGCATGTCGAGCACGGTATCGAGCGTGCCCTGCTGCGTCGAGCCGCCGGCGCCGAACGTCACGGAGACGAATTTCGGCTTCAGCGGCAGCAGCTGCGCACGGGTTGCGCGCAGCTTTTCGACGCCGTCCGCCGTCTTCGGCGGGAAGAATTCAAACGAGAGTTCGATCGGTTTCATGATTCGAAAGGAGTCAGCCGATATCGCGCTGGCCGAAGATCAGCGCGGACAGCAGCCAGGACACGATGCTGTACAGGATCGAACCGAAGAACGCGGACCAGAACCCCGACACCTCGAAGCCCTTCAGCAGCGACGACGCGAACCAGAAGCACAGCGCGTTCACGACGAGGATGAACACCCCGAGCGTGACGATCGTGACGGGCAGCGTCAGCAGGATCAGTACCGGGCGGATCACCGTGTTGATCAGGCCGAGCACGACCGCGACGATCAGCGCGGTGCCGAAGCTCTTGATGTGGATCGACGGCACGAGGTACGTGATGATCAGCAGCGCGAGCGCGTTGATGACCCAGGTGAGGATGACGCTCATGGAGTGCTCCGGTTCGGTTGTCGATCTGTGCGATCAGTGGCCGCCGCCGGCCGTCGCGTGCGCCCGAAGACGCAACGCAACGGCCGGCGATCCGCCGCCGTGCCGCCGCGCCGCGGGCCCCGCAGCGGGGCGCGCACGGCACGGCGGCGGCGCATCAGTAGCGGTAGTGGTTCGGCTTGAACGGGCCGTCCTTCTGCACGCCGATGTACGAAGCCTGCTCGTCCGACAGCACGGACAGGTTCGCGCCGATGCGCGCGAGGTGCAGGCGCGCGACCTTTTCATCGAGATGCTTCGGCAGCACGTACACCTTGTTCTCGTACTCGCCGCCGCGCACGAACAGCTCGATCTGCGCGAGCGTCTGGTTCGCGAACGAGTTCGACATCACGAACGACGGGTGGCCGGTCGCGCAGCCGAGGTTCACGAGGCGGCCTTCCGCCAGCAGGATCACGCGCTTGCCGTCCGGGAAGATGATGTGGTCGACCTGCGGCTTGATGTTTTCCCACTGGTACTGGCGGGTCGACGCGACGTCGATTTCCGAGTCGAAGTGGCCGATGTTGCAGACGATCGCGTTGTGGCGCATCGCCTTCATGTGATCGTGGTTGATCACGTGGTAGTTGCCGGTCGCCGTCACGAAGATGTCGGCCTTGTCGGCCGCGTATTCCATCGTCACGACGCGGTAGCCTTCCATCGCCGCCTGCAGCGCGCAGATCGGATCGATTTCGGTGACCCACACGGTCGCACCGAGGCCGCGCAGCGACTGCGCACAGCCCTTGCCCACGTCGCCGTAGCCGGCAACGACCGCGACCTTGCCCGCGATCATTACGTCGGTCGCGCGCTTGATGCCGTCGACGAGCGATTCACGGCAGCCGTACAGGTTGTCGAACTTCGACTTCGTGACCGAATCGTTCACGTTGAACGCCGGGAACGGCAGTCGGCCGTCCTTTTCCATCTGGTACAGGCGGTGCACGCCGGTCGTGGTTTCTTCGGTCACGCCCTTGATGTGCGCGAGGCGCTTCGAGTACCACGTCGCGTCGATGTCGAGGTGCTTCGCGATCGACTTGTACAGTGCGACTTCTTCCTCGTTGGTCGGCTTCGCGATCACCGAACGGTCCTTCTCGGCCTTCGAGCCGAGGATCAGCAGCAGCGTTGCGTCGCCGCCGTCGTCCAGGATCATGTTCGCGAATTCGCCGTTCGGCCATTCGAAGATGCGGTGCGAGAACTCCCAGTATTCGTCGAGCGATTCGCCCTTGAACGCGAACACCGGCGTGCCGGCTTCGACGATCGCGGCCGCTGCGTGGTCCTGCGTCGAGAAGATGTTGCACGAGGCCCAGCGGACGTCCGCGCCGAGCGCCTTCAGCGTCTCGATCAGCACACCCGTCTGGATCGTCATGTGCAGCGAGCCGGCAATGCGCGCGCCCTTCAGCGGCTGCTGCGCCTTGTATTCGTCGCGGATCTGCACGAGGCCCGGCATTTCGGTCTCGGCGATGTTCAGTTCCTTGCGGCCCCAGCCGGCCAGCGCCATGTCGGCGACGACGTAATCCTTGGAAGCTTGCGAATCGATAATGGCGTTCATCACGCCCTCCTTTCTAAAAAAGTTCTAGATTGGTGACGTGAGCGCCGTTCAGGAAGCGGAGCCGGCGCGACGGTCGCGAAACGCGCGCCGCACGGCTGCTTGGTGAAGCCTTCCGAGCCTGGCGGACGCAGAGTGGTCCGTCGCAACGCTCCTCGGAAAACGGGAGGGATTGTAGCAAATCGGCGCGCAAAATGCGCAAGCGCGCAGCGTCGGCGCGCGGTGCCGTCTGGAAAGGGTCAGGACTCCGCGCCGACCCACGCCTGTTCGCGCAGCCGCGCGCGCAGGCGCGCGACGGCCTGGCTGTGCAGCTGGCATACGCGCGATTCGCTCACTTCGAGCACCGCGCCGATCTCGCGCAGATTCAGACCCCGTTCGTAGTACAGCGACATCAGCAGCTTCTCGCGTTCCGGCAGCCGCTCGATCGCCTCGACGAGCGCCTCGCGCAGGTGCTCGTCGAGCAGCGCCGACAGCGGATCGGCGTGATCGACGCGATAGCGGTCGAGGAACGGCTCGTCGTCGGCCGCGCGGTCGAAATCCTCGTAGTAGATGAGCTGGCTGCCGTGCAGGTCCTGCAGCATCCCCTGGTATTCGTCGAGCGGCATGTTCAGGTGCTGCGCGATCTCGGTCTCGCTCGCCGAGCGGCCGAGATGCTGCTCGACCTGGTGCACCGCATGCTCGACCTCGCGCGACGTCTTGCGCAGGCTGCGCGGCAGCCAGTCGTTGCTGCGCAGCTCGTCGAGCATCGCGCCGCGGATGCGCTGCGTCGCGTAGGTCTCGAACTGCGCGCCCTGGTCTTCCTTGTAGCGGCCGGCCGCGTCCATCAGGCCGATCATGCCGGCCTGGATCAGGTCGTCGAGGTCGACGCTCGCCGGCATCTTCGCGACGAGCTGCAGCCCGAGACGACGCACGAGCGGCGCATATTGCGCGAGCACGTCGGCCTGGGACATCTTTCCTTGAGCGTTGTACATCATGGCTCTCTCCTTCCGGTAGCGCTCACGCGGCGTGTGCCGCGCCCGCCTGATACGACGGCTTGCCGCCCGCGTGAACGGCGCGGTCCGCCCCCGAACGCGGGCGCATCGGCCAGTACAGCAGGTCGGCGGCAATCTGCCGGTAATCGCGCGCGGCCGCCGCCGACGGGAACGCGTCGACCACCGCATGCGTCAGCTCGCGCGCGTGTTCGACGAGCGGATCGGCGCTCACGCAGCCCGCGTCGGCAATCGACACCGTCAGGTAGCGGCTTGCGACGCCCGCGAGGTTGTCGAAGGCCGTCTTCGCATCCGCATGGCTGCCGACGTGATTGGTCAGCACGCGGAACTGCGCGAACGCGTGCGCGAAATGCAGCCGCTTCATGCACGCGTACGCCTCGGTGATCGCTTGCGCGGCGACCCGCGTGACGATCAGCACGTCGTGCGCTTCGCGCGCGAGCGCCGAGAACGAGCCGTCGGCGCCGAGCTGCGCGTCGACGAGGACGATGTCGGCCGGGCCGTCGATGAAGTCGCTCAGTTGCGTGTCGCTGTAGCCGGCGCGCGCGAGCCGCGCGGCCGCGCACAGGCCGAAGCCGGCGGCCACCCGCGTGCGCTCGCCGTCGCGCAGCCACGCGCCCGCGAGCGTCGCACTGGCCGAATGCACGTCGGCGCGCTCGTCGACGACGAGCACATCCTTGCCGAGCGACGCGAGCGCCGCCGCCAGGTTCACGATGGTGGACGTGCAGCCGACGCCCGCCGGCCCGCCCGTCACCGCGACGATGCGCGACGCGCGCCCGGCCAGCAGGCGCCGCAGCCCTTCGGCCTGGTCGATGATTCGTTTATCCAAATCGCACCTCGTGCAGCTCGGCGGTGGAACGTGCGGTCAGTGCGGAGAGCAGCGTCGGCATGTCTTCGTCTTGCGGCACGAAGGGCGAGCCGTCGCGCGGCACACAGAACGCGCTCTTCAGCAGGAACTTGGTCGATGCGACATACAGGTTCTCCGGCACCTTCTGGCCGGTCGACACGTAGTGGACCGGCAGCTTGTAGCGGATCACCGTGTCGAGCACGCCGCCGAGGTGGGTCGCCTCGTCGAGCTTCGTGAGGATGCAGCCGGCCAGGTCCGGATGCTCGCCCGCGCTGCGGTACGCCTGCACGACTTCGTTGAGCGTGTCGCCGTGGCTCGTCGCGTTGAGCAGCAGCAGGCGCTGCACCGGTGCGTTCGCGCCGTGCAGCATCGCGATCTGGTCGGACACCGCGCGGTCGCGCTGGCTCATGCCGATCGTGTCGATCAGCACGATGTGCTTGTTGCGCAGTTCGGACAGCGCGAGCGCGAGATCGCCCGCATCCTTCACCGCGTGCACCGGCACGCCGAGGATCTTGCCGAAGATGCGCAGTTGCTCGTGGCCGCCGATCCGGTAGCTGTCGGTGGTCAGCAGCGCGACCTTGCTCGCGCCGAAGCGCATCACGCAGCGCGCGGCCAGCTTCGCGGTGGTGGTGGTCTTGCCGACGCCCGTCGGCCCCATCAGCGCGAACACGCCGCCGCGCTCCATCAGCGCGTCCTCGCTGTCGAGCACCGGCAGGTTCGCCGCGAGCACCGACTGCGCCCATTCGGCGGCCTGCTCGAAGGTCTGCGCGCCGTCGCCGGACGGCAGGTTGTCGACGAGCATCCGCACGAGCTGCGCGGACAGGCCGGCCGCGAACAGGTGCTTCGTCAGCGCGCCGTGCACGGCGCTGCGACGCTGGCGGTCGTGCCACATCAGGCTGTCGAACTGCTCTTCCATCATCCCGCGCAGTTCGCCGAGTTCGTGCATCACCGTGTCGTTGACGATTCGTTCGACGCGCGATTTCACCGCATCGGCCACCGCGGCGGCGGTATCGGCGGACAGGCGCGTGCGCTCGGCCGCTTTCGCGGCGTTCGCGGCGTTCGTGTCGGGCTTGCGCGGAGCAGCGGCCGACATCCGGCGTTCGGCATCGCGCACGATGTCGCGTGCCCAGTCGGGCGACGATGCGCTCGCGGCACCCTGAGGCGCGAGTGCGCTCGCTTGCGGCGCGGCGGGCGTCGCCTGCGTGCGCGCGATCAGCGCGTCGCGCTGCTGCGTCAGGCGCTTCGCGTGCTCGACGAGCCACGGCGCGGGTTCGGAAGCGGGGGCCGGCGATCCGGGGGCCGGCCATCCGGGGGCCGGTGCGGCGGTCGACGGCGCAGCCTCAGCCGCCGCGTCCGGATCGATCGTCGAAGGTTGCACCGCCGTCTCGTCCGCGTCGTCCGTTTCGTTCGCTTCGGCACTTGCGCCGAACACCGACGAAAACACGTCCGGCAGCCCGCCATCGCCCGCCGCATACGGATTGACGCTCGGGCGCGCGAACGCGGCACCCGGGCGCGACACGATGCCCGGCACCGCGGCGGCCGGCACGGATTCCGGCACGCGCGGCGCGGCGATCCGCGGCCGTGCGGCGGCCGGCGGCGTCACCGCGGCCAGGTCCGAATCGGCGAGTGCGACGATTTCGACGCTGCCGTCATCGAGCGTGCGGTTCGACAGCACGACCGCGTCGGCGCCGAGCGCCTCGCGCACGAGACGAAGCGCGTCGCGGCTCGTTGCGCCGGTGAATTTGCGAATGTTCAAGCGGAACCCCCGATGACGTTAACGACTTTGATCGTGCGTGTGTCCGGCACTTCGGCATACGACAGCACTTTCAATTGCGGCAGGCTGCGGCGCAGGAAACGCGCGAGCATCGCGCGCAGCGCGTGCTGCACCAGCAGCACGGGCGGCAGCCCGAGATTCTGTTGACGCAGCATTGCTTGCTGCGTGCCGGTCAGAAGGTTGTGCGCGAGGCCGGGTTCGAGGCCGGGATTCGCGCCGGTGGCGAGCGCCTGCGACAGCACGCGCTCGAGATTCGAGTCGAGGCCCATCACCTGCATCTCGCCCGCGCCCGGATACCACTGCTGCGTGATCGCGCGGCCGAGCGCGAGCCGCACCGCGGCGGTGATCTCGAACGCGTCGCCGCGGCCCGCATGTTCGGACACGGCCTCGAGGATCGTGCGCATGTCGCGGATCGGCACGCCTTCCTCGAGCAGGTTCTGCAGTACCTTCTGCAGCGTCGTCAGCGAGATCGTCTTCGGCACGAGATCCTCGACGAGCGACGGCGCGTCCTTGCCGGTGCGCTCGACGAGCGCCTGCACTTCCTGGCGGCCGAGCAGCTCGGCCGCGTGCTGGACGACGAGATGATTCAGGTGCGTCGCGACGACCGTGCTCGCGTCGACCACCGTGTAGCCGTACACCTGCGCCTGTTCGCGCAGCGCGACGTCGATCCACACGGCCGGCAGCCCGAACGCGGGATCCTGCGTCAGGGCGCCCGGCAGCGCAGCCGTCACCTGGCCGGGGTTGATCGCGAGCCACTGGCCCGGGAACACTTCGCCGACGCCGATCTCGACGCCCTTCAGCGCGATCCGGTATGCGTTCGGCCGCAGTTCGAGGTTGTCGCGGATATGGATCACCGGCGGCAGGAAGCCGATTTCCTGCGCGAATTTCTTGCGGATGCTCTTGATGCGCTTGAGCAGCTCGCCGTCGCTGTTCTTGTCGACCAGCGGGATCAGCCGGTAGCCGACCTCGAGGCCGAGCGGGTCGATCAGCTGCACGTCGTCCCAGGTCGCCTCGTGGCTGTCGGACGGCAGCACGGCGGGCGGCGCGATGTCGGTCACGTCGCCGGCCGCCTTGCGGGCCGCCGCGCGCTTCGTCTGCGTGCGGGCCAGCCAGATCGCGCCGCCGCCGAGCGCGAGGAACGCGAAGTGCGGCATCCCCGGGATCAGCCCCATGATCACGATGATCACGCCGGTGATCGTCAGCACGCGCGGGTTGGTGAACAGCTGCCCGGTGATCTGCGTGCCGATGTCCTCGTCGGTCGCGACGCGCGACACGATCACGCCGGCCGCGGTCGAGATCACGAGCGACGGAATCTGCGCGACGAGGCCGTCGCCGATCGTCAGCAGCGTGTAGTTGGTGCCGGCCGCCGCGAAGCTCATGTCGTGCTGGACCATCCCGACGATCAGCCCGCCGATCACGTTGATCGCCATGATGATCAGGCCGGCGATCGCGTCGCCGCGCACGAACTTCGACGCGCCGTCCATCGACCCGTAGAACTCGGCTTCCTGCGACACGGCCAGGCGGCGCTTGCGCGCCTGTTCCTCGTTGATGAGGCCGGCGTTCAGGTCGGCGTCGATCGCCATCTGCTTGCCGGGCATCGCGTCGAGCGTGAAGCGCGCGGACACTTCGGCGATCCGCCCCGCGCCTTTCGTGATCACCATGAAGTTGATGATCATCAGGATCACGAACACGACGATGCCGACCGCGAAGTTGCCGCCGACGAGGAAGTGACCGAACGCCTCGATCACCTGGCCGGCCGCGTCGGGGCCCGTGTGGCCCTCGAGCAGCACGACGCGCGTCGACGCGACGTTCAGCGACAGGCGCAACAGCGTCGAGAACAGCAACACGCTCGGGAACGCCGCGAAATCGAGCGGCTTCATCGTGTACATGCTGACGAGCAGCACCATCACCGACAGCGCGATGTTGAACGTGAACAGCAGATCCAGCAGCATCGGCGGCAGCGGCAGGATCATCATCCCCAGGATCATGCAGATGAGGATCGGGCCCGCGAGCGCGCGCAGGTTGGTGCCCGCGAACGGGTTCGTGCGCTTCGCGAACAGGCCGGTCGGAGTGCTCATGCTGCCTCCCGCCGGGCCGCCCCAAGGGAGGCAGTCGCCCCCTTGGGGGGCAGCGAACGAATGTGAGCGTGGGGGCTAATCATCACGAGGCTCCTTGGTTGCCCAGGGTGTCTTCGGCCTCTTCACGTTCATCGTCGGCGGGCACCGACGTGCCCTTGTCGAGTTCGGCCGGCACGTCGAGATCGACCGGCACCGCGGGGAACGCGCCGCCTTCCGAACGGAAGCGCTTGAGCTGGTAGACCCACGCGAGCACTTCGGCGACGGCCGAGTACAGCGAGCCGGGAATCTCGCGTTCGATTTCGACGTTGTGATACAGCGCACGCGCGAGCGGCGGCGCCTCGAGCAGCGGCACGTTGTGCTCGGCCGCGAGTTCGCGGATGCGCGCGGCGACGAGGTTCACGCCCTTCGCGACGACCTTCGGCGCGCGCATCTCGCCGTCCGTGTATTGCAGCGCGACGGCGAAGTGCGTCGGGTTCGTGACGACCACGTCGGCCTTCGGCACGGCCGCCATCATCCGGCGGCGCGCGATCGCGCGCTGCTGCTGGCGGATCCGCCCCTTCACGTGCGGATCGCCTTCGTTCTCGCGATGCTCGCGCTTCACTTCTTCCTTCGTCATGCGCAACTTCTTGTTGTACTGCCAGATTTGGTAAGGCACATCGAGCGCGGCGACCACCAGCATTCCGGCGACCGTCGTGCCGCAGCACACAGCGACGAGATGCAGCGCGTCGGGCAGCGCCGCGCCGAGCGGCTGCGTCGCGAGGCCGAGCAGCTCGTCCTTGCTGCGCCAGATCGCGATGCCGCCGATCCCGCCGACGACCAGCGTCTTCGCGAGCGACATCCCCAGCTGGATCGGCCCCTGGATCGAGAAGATCCGGCCGAGGCCCGAGATCGGGTTCAGGCGGTCGAACTTCAGCTCGAAGGTTTTCTGCGAGATCAGCCAGCCGCCGAGCGCCATCGGCGCGAGCAGCGCCGCGAGGCCGGTGAGCGCGAGGATCGGCAGCAGCGCGGCGAAGCCTTCGAGGCTCGCGCTGCCAGCCGCCGACAGCATCCGGTTCGTGTCGAACGCGGTTGCGCGATCGAACGTGAACGCGCCGCGCAGCATCGCCTGCAGATGCGCGCCCGACGGGCCCGCGAGCAGCCACGCGCCGTAGAACCCGGCCGCGAGCAGCGCGAACGAAGCCAGTTCGCGCGAACGCGCGACCTGCCCCTCCTCGCGCGCCTTCTCGCGGCGTCTGGGAGTGGCGGCTTCGGTCTTGTCGAGATCGCTCTCGTCTGCCACGGGGCCTCCAGTCGGGTACGGCGGAATGCCGCTTTCCAGTGACACCGATTATTCATGGAGGCGTCAAACGCCGATCGGTCGAGCAAAGCCGGGAAAGGGGGGTATTTCGGGGAATCGGGCGAGCCGGTGCGAACGAGGCTGGATGGGGGACGGAGCGGCGCGCGACGTGGTGCGATGCGGCGGAAAAACACGGCGATCGGCGCGACGATGGAGCGAGGTTTCCGGCAAGGTTCCCGGACGGGACGGCGGCGGAGTGAAGCGGGGAACGGTGAAGCGAAGAAAACGGGGAAGTCAGGCCCCGACGCGACGGCGTCGTGTCGGGGCAGGCGGCGCTCAGACCGCCGGGATCGGATCCGAGCCGAAGCGGTTCGGGCCTGCGGTGCCGCGCGAGCACATCCACACGAGCAGCAGGATGGGGCCAACGACCGGAATGAGCCCGAGCAGCAGGAACCAGCCCGAGCGGCCCGTATCGTGCAGGCGGCGCACGCTGACCGCGATGCCCGGAATGATCAGCGCCAGCGAAATCAGGAAGATCGCGCCCAGCAGCAGCAGCGCGATCAGGCCCGCGTCGCGGCCGATCGCGCCTATCACCTGGGCGGCGACCGAAAGAATGCAGCTCAGCAGCGCGAAATACCAGTATTCGGCACGACGCGCACGGCCTTCGAATTTCGCGTATTGATTGAGTACGGAACGAACAGCCTCGGAAAAATTCATTTTATTACCCTCCTGTTTTATATTGGCGACCCCGGAAACAACGCCGGAATTATATGTTTGAATTTCGGCGGGCTCCATCTCTTTTCGCATGCCTGACAAGCGAAACCCCGCCGCACCGGCTCGGAACGGCTGTCATGGCGTAATGCGGCGCCGCCGGCTTGCATGCCGCGTCATTTTAATAATCTTGAAGGCCTGACAGAAACCACACCCTCAGATAATCCGGCGTTTGATTACAACCGAATGAATCCCGACGCGATCGATAATCGATCCGGTCGTGCGGCATTCGATTTACCGGCCGACCGGCATGACGCGAGCGCGCCAGTCGCGCTACCCTTCGCCATTCCCGATCCCGCTCGCATCGCGCCGTATTCCGTCATCCGCTCGCTCCGCTGCTGTTGCTCGCCTGCGCGCTCGCCGCCGGCTGCGCGGGCACGCCGGGTACGCCCGACCTGCCGCCCGGTGCGCAGGCGCCGGGCGCGCCGTCGCGCCGGCCGACGCGGCGCGCATCGAAAACACCGCGTACGGGCCCGGCCGCCGCTTTCTCGACCATACGACGGCGGTAAGCACCGGCCGGCCTCCGGTCTAGGCACTAACCGGCCGCCGCCCGCTGCAGCGCGCCGAGATCGAGCATCTTCATCGTCATCACTTGCGCCATCACGCGCTCGGCGCGCGCCGGATCGCCCGTCATCAGTTCGGACATCTGCACGGGCACGACCTGCCACGACACGCCGAAGCGGTCGCGCAGCCAGCCGCACTGCTGCGCACGCTCGTCGCCGCCTTCGGACAGCCGCGCCCAGTAGCGGTCGATCTCGTCCTGGTCGCGGCAGTTGACGACGAACGACACGGCCGGCGTGATCTGGAACACCGGGCCGCCGTTCAGCGCGACGAACGCCTGGCCGTCGAGCTCGAACGCGACCGTCATCACCGTGCCCTCGGCCTGTCCGGACGCGTGCGCGCCGGCCTTGCCGTAGCGCGCGACGTGCACGATGCGCGCGTTGTCGAACACCGACACGTAGAAACCGGCGGCCGCCTCGGCGTCGCGGTCGAACCACAGGAACGGCGTGATGCGTTGTATGCGCGGGCTCATGGCGCTGTCTCCTCGATGTCGTGCCGGCACCGGTGCCGGTTTTACATCGTAGGCGCTGCGCGCACGCACGGCGGCGATCCGATCCGTAGTTCGCGCGGCCTCGCGACAAAAAAAAGGGGGGCGATCGCTCGCCCCCCTCTTTGCTGCCTGCGGCCGTACCGCGTCAGAACGCGACGAAAGGCGCAGCGCCGCCGCTCGAGCGCTTGTCCATCCCGAAGTAGATCGTCTTGCCGTAGAAATGCGGCATGCCGATGTCGAGCCATCCGGGCGAACCGAACGGGCCCGCGATGTCGTTGAACGCGAACGTCGACGCGTTCGAGAACAGCGTATCCGCGTTCGCGACGGGCATCGACACGGTGCCGCTCGCGCTGTTCTGGCCGGTCAGCGTCGCCGTATAGGTGGTCGTCGAGGACGGGCAGTAGAACTGCGTGTTCCTCGAACAGACCGTCTGCGACGAATCGTTGAAGAAATACGCGTTCGAACCGGTATCGAAGAAAGCCATCACCGTGCTGCCGAGGAACGACGCGCTGACGTCGCCCGTCGTGGTCGACGTCATGACGGTCGATGCACCGAGCCCGTTGTTGCCCTGCGTGCCGATCCCGAAGATCAGCAGGCCCTTCGCGCTGGCCTGCCCGCTGCTCGAGATGGTCGGCATCTGCACGATCACGCCGTTGTTGTCGGTCGCGAAATGATGAACCGGGTTGGCCACCTGCTGCGCGACCGGCACGAGCGCGACCGCGCAACTCGCATTGCCGTTCGGGCACGCGTAGTAGTTGTTGTTCGACGATGTCGACGTCGCACAGGTCGTACCGCAGTCGACCGGCGCCGGCCCGATGCCGAGGATCCCGTTCGCGCCGAGCGCGCTCGCCGAGTTGGCCGACGCGCCGCCGTTCGTGCACGAGCTCGGCACGTTCGTCGTGCCGAGGTCGCCGATGATCTGCACGGGCAGCGAGTTCGCCTGTTCGGTGCCGATCGACAGGTCGACCGTGCGCACCGAACCCCACGTGTAGCTCGACACGAACTTGCCGCACTCGGCGACCGGCGCGCCGCCGCTCGTCACCTGCGGCAGGCTGCCGAGCACGCCCGACACCGCGCTGCCGACGAGCCGCAGCCCGTAGGACGCGGTATCGACGAGCACGTTGCTGACCACCTGGCAGTTCGACGTGCCCGGCGCGCAGACCTTCACGTTGACGGTCGGGATGTTGATCACGTTCGCGACGCCGGTGCCGACGGTGATGACGGCCGTGTTCGCGGTATTGCCGTCCGACACGCTCGAACCGCTGCCGTTGCCGTTACTGCCGCCGTTGTTGCCGGAGCTGCCGCCGTCATCGCCGCCGCCGCATGCCGTCACGAGCACGGCCGTCGCGGCCGCGAGGCCCAGCACGCCGAGCCAGCGCTTGAATGTACGAGGAATTCTCAAGATCGCTCTCCCGCTGTCACTGGATGTCGTTGCCGGCGAGGCCGGCAGGCAGTGCCGCCGGCAGCCACGCCTGGCCCGAGAAGGCGCCCATGTGGCCGCCCGTCCGGATCACGAGGCCGCTGGTGTCGACGGACACGGGCGCGCGCCAGCCGCGCGCCGCGTGCGCCGCCTGAACGCCGGCGGTGTACTGCGGGAAATAGCTGCCGAGCAGCGACGCGAGATCCGGCATCGTCGGCCCGCGCCATGCGAGGCCGAACACGCTGCCGGCGGCCGACGTGTATTCGTGGATGACGGTGCCCGATCCGAGCGTGATCTCGCGGACGGTATAGGCGGCCGTGCTCGTCTGCACGCCGTCGGCCGAACGCATCGCGCGCTGCATCGCGCGCACGGTTGCAGCCCGATCGTCCGCCGGCGGCGACATCGGCGCGCCGCCCAGTTCCGCGTGTGCGTGGACGGTCCACAGCACACCGATTGCAGCCGTCGCGTGTGCGACGGCCCAGCCCAAGCGTTTCAGCTTCACGTTCCCCCCCAAGGGACTGGCTTCGTTGCCGGCGGCGCGGCCATCGTGCCCGCGCCACCGGTCAACATATGAATTCGTACGAATGACGCTCCATTACTGCTGACGCGTAGTATGCCTGCTGAGTGTGTCTAAGTGTCAATTCGACGCAGCCCGAACAGCGCGCGCGTGCGCGGCGAGCGTGGGAAAACGTGGCGGGAACGGCGTGACGCGCGCATCGGGCGGCCCCGCGAAACGGGGTGCGCCGATGCACTGCAGCAAGATCAGAAGCCCAGGCTCGCGAGCAGGTCGTCGACCTGCCCCTGGTCCTGGACCACGTCGGATTTGCCTTCCGGCGCGATCTGCGGGCCGTTCAGCAGCGACTCCGGGCTGCCGGTCGCGCTCATTTGCTCGGCCGCCAGCGCGGCCGCGGTGGCCGCGAACTGCTCGCGCCGCTCGGGCGCGATGTTCTCGACGAGCACGGTAAGGAGCTGCTGCTCGATCAGGTAGACCATGTCCATGATCTTCTTGATCACCTGCCCGGTCAGGTCCTGGAAATCCTGCGCGAGCATGATCTCGAGCAGCTGCGCGCTGGTCGCCGACGTCGACTCGGGCAGCGTGCGCAGGAACGTGCGCGTGTCGTCCATCAGCTCGCGCACTTCCGCGTGTTCGATCGGCGCCGCGTACCACTGCGCCCAGCGCATGTCGAGCGCCTCGGCCTCGTTCTGGATGCGCTCCTGCATGGGCTTCGCGACCTCGATCGCATTCAGCACGCGCACGGCGGCCTGCTCGGTCATCGTCGCGACGTAGCGCAGCCGGTCGCGCGCATCGGGCACGGCTTCCGCCGCGCGCTCGACATGCTTGTCGAGCCCGAGCTCGCGCATCGAATCGCGCAGCGCGCGCGTGACCTGGCCGATGCGCGCCAGGATCCGGTCGCTCGCGAAATCGGCGCCTTCTGGGTGGCTGTCGGCGCTGAACCCCGCGCCGGCGAGCGCCGCATGGATCGGCTCGTTCACGTCAGCTCCCGGTCTTTGCCATCTTGTCGATGATCTTGTTCAGCTTCTCGTCGAGCGTCGCGGCCGTGAACGGTTTCACGACGTAGCCGCTCGCGCCCGCCTGCGCGGCCGCGATGATGTTCTCCTTCTTCGACTCGGCCGTGACCATCAGCACCGGCAGGTGCGTGAGCGTCGCGTCCGCGCGGATTTCCTTCAGCATCGCGAGGCCGTCGAGGTTCGGCATGTTCCAGTCCGAGATCACGAATTCGAAGCCGCCGCCGCGCAGCCGCGCGAGACCGGCCGCACCGTCCTCCGCTTCGTCGACGTTCGTGTAGCCCAGTTCCTTGAGCAGGTTGCGGACGATCCGGCGCATCGTCGGGAAATCGTCCACCACCAGGATTTTCATGCTCTTGTCCATCGTCGTTCCTTTCCAGATTCGTTTCCGTCGGGACGCGTATCGTGGCACGCGCCCGGTGACATTCCATTCACACGCGCTGCACGCGGTCGCCCATCGTCGCCAGTCGCGCCATCACGCGGCGGCTCATGTCGGCGAGCGGCACAACCTCGTCCGCACCGCCGAGCGCGATCGCCTCGCGCGGCATCCCGAACACGATACAACTCGCTTCATCCTGCGCGAACGTGTAAGCGCCCGCGCGTTTCATTTCCAGCAGGCCGGCCGCGCCGTCGCGGCCCATCCCGGTGAGGATCACGCCGATCGCGTTCTTGCCCGCGTGCGTCGCCGCCGAGCGGAACAGCACGTCGACCGACGGGCGGTGACGGTTCACCGGCGGCTCGTCCGACAGCTGCGCGATATAGTTCGCGCCGCTTCTCGCGAGCAGCAGGTGCGCATGGCCCGGCGCGATGTACGCGTGACCCGGCAGCACGCGCTCGCCGTGCTCGGCTTCCTTCACCGCGATCCGGCACAGGCCGTTCAGCCGCTGCGCGAACGATTTCGTGAAGCCGGGCGGCATGTGCTGCGCGATCAGCACGGCCGGCGCATCCGGCGGCAGCGGCGTCAGCACCTCGCGAATCGCCTCGGTGCCGCCCGTCGACGCGCCGATGATGATCAGCTTCTCGGTACTGACGAGCGGGTTGTTGATCATCGGCGCGGCCGGCTGGCTGTCCGCCGTGCGCGCGGCGGCCTGCGGCTGCGGCGCCTGGCGCACGCGTGCGCGCGACGCCGCGCGGATCTTGTCGGCGAGCTTTTCCGCGTAGTCGAGCATCCCGTCGCGAATCCCGACGCGCGGCTTCGTGACGAAATCCACCGCGCCGAGTTCGAGCGCGCGCAGCGTGATCTCCGAGCCGCGCTCGGTCAGCGACGACACCATCACGACCGGCATCGGCCGCAGGCGCATCAGCTTCTCGAGGAAGTCGAGCCCGTCCATGCGCGGCATTTCGACGTCGAGCGTGAGCACGTCGGGGTTGTGCTGCTTGATGAGATCGCGCGCGACGAGCGGATCGGGCGCGGTCGCGCACACCTCCATGTCGGGCTGGCTGTTGATGATCTCCGTCATCAGGCTGCGGATCAGCGCCGAATCGTCGACGCACAATACTTTGATCTTCTGCACTGCGGTCATGCCTCCTGCTTTTTCGATAGGTTCCCCGCGTACGCGCTTCCGGCGCCCGGGCTCCCGGCATACGGGTTCGCCGCCCGCACGCCGGCGGCACTGCCCGCGCCGGTGCTGCCCGGGCTCGCGCCGCGCGGGCCGAACAGCTCGATGCGCGGG
>NZ_JBFPFS010000042.1:0-59466 GCF_047978125.1 Burkholderia sp. LFS061
GCGCGCGCCCGGGCGGGCGGCGAGCGGATGCGCACGTCGCCGGGCGGCCCGGGCCGGACGCTGAAGAACCTGTTCCAGGAGCGCGGCGTGCCGGCATGGCAGCGCGATGTGCCGCTGCTGTTCGCGGGCGATCGGCTGATCTACGTGCCGCGGCTTGGCGTGAACCGCGATGGCGAATTGTCCGACAACGGGCCGTCTGGCGGCGGCGCGTGGCGCCGGATCGAATGGCGTCCCGACCTGCTGATCGCGTAACGGCGGACGGGCTTCCGGCAGTGCGATGGCGCGCCCATTTTCACCATTTGGTAAACAGCGCCGGAACGGCTGCGGACACGGCGAGCGGCTTGTCAAGCGGGCTTCTATCGGGTACGCTCGGACGTTTGCTCGGCTCGATTTTTGAGCGATTTGTGCAGGTTTCCCGCGTGACGTACCCGGTTTGCGCGGCCTGATCGGCCTTCCGGGCAAAATCCGTCACGCTTGCGTGTTGCGTCCCAGCCGTCCCCCTCGTCGTCCGTCCACAGCCACAAGCCGCGTGACCGAACGGCAACGCGGCCTGCCCAGCGCGCCCGTGCGGTCTCTCCTCCAGTTCAGAACGACAATGGCACTCATCGTACACAAATACGGCGGCACTTCGATGGGCTCGGTCGAGCGCATCAAGAACGTCGCGAAACGCGTCGCAAAATGGCATCAGGCCGGGCACCAGATGGTGGTCGTGCCTTCGGCGATGTCCGGCGAAACCAACCGTCTGCTCGGTCTTGCGAAAGAGATTTCGAGCCAGCCGAGCCCGCGTGAGCTCGACATGATCGCGTCGACCGGCGAGCAGGTCAGCGTCGGCCTGCTGTCGATCGCGCTGCAGGAAATCGGCGTCGAGGCCGTGAGCTACGCCGGCTGGCAAGTACCGATCAAGACCGACAGCGCGTTCACGAAAGCGCGCATCCACTCGATCGACGACGAGCGCGTGAAGGCCGATCTGAACGCCGGCAAGGTCGTGATCATCACGGGCTTCCAGGGCGTCGATCCGGACGGCCACATCACGACGCTGGGCCGTGGCGGCTCGGACACGTCGGCGGTGGCGGTCGCGGCTGCGCTGGATGCCGAAGAGTGCCTGATCTACACGGACGTCGACGGCGTCTACACGACCGATCCGCGTGTCGTCGAAGAGGCGCGACGCCTCGATCGCGTGACGTTCGAGGAGATGCTGGAAATGGCCAGCCTCGGCTCGAAGGTCCTGCAGATCCGCTCGGTCGAATTCGCCGGCAAATACCAGGTGAAGACGCGCGTGCTGTCGAGCCTGACCGATCCGCTGATTGCGCTCGACGAAGAAATGCGCTCGGGCACCCTGATTACTTTTGAAGAAGACGAGACCATGGAAAAGGCAGTCATTTCCGGCATCGCGTTCCAGCGCGACGAAGCACGCATTGCTGTGATGGGCGTGCCTGACAAGCCGGGCATCGCGTATCAGATCCTCGGCCCGGTCGCCGATGCGAACGTCGACGTCGACATGATCATCCAGAACCAGAGCGTCGAAGGCAAAACAGACTTCACGTTCACGGTCGGCCGTGGCGACTACCAGAAGGCGATGGACATCCTCACCAACCAGGTGAAGGGCCATGTGAACGCCGAGCAGGTGCAGGGCGACCCGAAGGTGTCGAAGGTGTCGGTCGTCGGCGTCGGCATGCGTTCGCACGTGGGCGTCGCGAGCAAGATGTTCCGCACGCTGTCGGAAGAGGGCATCAACATCCAGATGATCTCGACGTCCGAAATCAAGATTTCGGTGCTGATCGACGAGAAATACATGGAGTTGGCCGTCCGTGCGCTGCACAAGGCATTCGAACTCGACCAGGCATGATGAAATTTTCGTGATGCGTTGACGAAAATGCATCACGGAAATTGACGCGCGGTTCGAAACCCTATATTATTTCGTTCTCGTCGCACTGCCTCCCTGGTGCGAGCGAAAGTTTGGGAGACGTGGCCGAGAGGTCGAAGGCACTCCCCTGCTAAGGGAGCATCTGGGCCAAAACCTGGATCGAGGGTTCGAATCCCTCCGTCTCCGCCAAAAGCGGTGACAAAGCCCCGCAAGTTCTCGGACTTGCGGGGCTTTTTCTTTTTCCGCTGCATCCACGCACAACTCATTCGATGCAGCCGGATCTCATCCGCAGGCGGAATTGGCCGAGGCAGCCAGTCAGGCAATGAGTGCTCGACTTGAGCGGCGGTAACGCGCTACATATTGCGTATCGATTGGCGCGACTCAAGGTGACGCTCTTGGCCAGCCCGCATTCCGTTCTGACAGTCCTCTCTCATTGACCTGTCGACGAACTTGTCGAAAACCACGAGCGTTACGCGCGGCTGCACGGCTACCGGCATGCGATGGTCGACGGCATGCACGTGTATGGCGAGCGCCAGCAGGTCCTGCACAAGTACCGCACGATCATCGCGCAGCTCGTCGCGATGGAGCCGGGCGCATTGCTGCTCGTGCTCGATCCGTTCTCCGTCGTGTCCGACCAGCACGCGCTGCCGGATGTCGCACGCGGTTACAATGCGATCGTCACAACGCAGACGTCGAAGTCGGCGCTGCCCGCCGCAAGCGGCATGATCGATTCGCACCATATTGTCGATGCGACGACGCTCGCATCATCGCCGGTCTATGCAACGCGCGACAGCCGCTTCGTCCATTTTCCCGCACAACACAACCACTATCGCGCGGTGACGATGCGCGTACGGGACCGTCTGAGTCATCAACGCTAGCGGCCGGGAACATGAACGATGCGATGCCTGCAGCGGCGCCGAACGGTGGAGCGGCCATGCGCGCCCGATCTGCATCGGGCAACGCCGAATGAAATAAAAATGAAAGTGGTCATGTAAGGCAGGAAGCGCTGTGCGATCACTGCCCGACGCGACGTCACCCAGCGCGCTCCGGCCCTCCAAAACGATGCGTTGACGCCAAAATTGTGGCGCTGCGTCGATTTCCACGACATCCCTCGTCGAGCAATACAAAAAATTACTCATAAAAATCAGCATTCTGCGCCGATGCTGAAAATCGATGCGCTGCTGCGCTGCAAAAAATAATTGATCGCCTTATGCTGGTTAACCCGATTGCGCTTGAGCGGCATCAAGTTTTCCCGTGATACCGCTTTACATTTTGCCAACATTGGCGATTCACGAAATCTATCTGTCGATTTGATTTCGTTCCTTTCGTTTCGCCTGTCCCCGATGCAGTGCGCGACCTCATCAAGGCCTTGTTGACATGCATGATTTTCCCTTCCTGAGCCTGGCCATCTGGGTTCCGATCCTGTTTGGCGCGTGTGTGCTGCGCGCCGGTTCCGACCATCATCCGCGCCGGGCACGACTGATTGCGCTCGCCGGTGCGCTGGCGGGGCTGGTCGCCGTCGTCCCGCTGGTCGCCGGTTTCGATGCGCATTCGGCCGCCATGCAGTTCGTCGAAAGCGGCAACTGGCTGGCGGCGTTCAATTCGGGCTGGCGGGTCGGCATCGACGGCGCGTCGCTGTGGCTCGTCGTGCTGACCGCATTCACGACGCTCGTGGTGGTGATCGCGTCGTGGGAGTCGGTCACGGTGCGTATCGCGCAGTACTACGCGTCGTTCCTGATCCTGTCGGGGTTGATGGTCGGCGTGTTCGCCGCACAGGACGGGCTGCTGTTCTTCATCTTCTTCGAGGCGACGCTGATCCCGCTTTACCTGTTGATCGGCACGTGGGGGCGCGAGCGCCGCGTGTACGCGGCCGTGAAGTTCTTCTTCATCTCGTTTGCCGGCTCGCTGCTGCTGCTGATGGCGATGCTGTACCTGTACGCGCAGTCGCATACGTTCGACCTGGCCGTGTGGCGCACGCTGCAGCTCGGTTTCGCACCGCAGTTGCTGGTATTCCTCGGCTTCTTCGCCGCGTTCGCGGTCAAGGTGCCGATGTGGCCGGTTCATACGTGGCTGAGCGACGTGTACACGGACGGCCCGACGGGCGCCGCGCTGATGCTCGCGATGCTCAAGCTCGGCGGGTACGGGTTCCTGCGCTTCGCGCTGCCGATCACGCCCGACGCGAGCCACTTCTTCGCACCGGCCGTGATCGCGCTGTCGCTGTTCGCGATCGTCTATGCGAGCCTGATCGCGCTCGCGCAGACCGATCTCGGCAAGCTGCTCGCGTACTCGACGGTCGCGCACATGGGGATCGTCACGCTCGGGCTGTTCCTGTTCAACCGGATCGGCGTCGAAGGCGCGATCGTGCAGCTCGTGTCGTACGGCTTCGTCGCGGGCGCGATGCTGCTGTGCGTGAACGTGCTCGTCGATCGCACGAAGCAGCGCGAGATCGCGGCGTACGGCGGTGTGGCGGGCGTGATGCCGCGTTTCGCGACCTTCGCGCTGCTGTTCGCGATGGCCAACGTCGGCCTGCCGGGCACGTCGGGGTTCGTCGGCGAGTTCATGGTCATCATGGGCGCGATCCGTTTCAACTTCTGGATCGGCGCGATCGCGGCGCTGACGCTGATCCTCAGCGCATCGTACACGCTGTGGATGCTCAAGCGCGTCGTGTTCGGCAAGGTCGCGAGCCAGCGGATCGCGAAGCTCGCCGACCTGAACCGTCGCGAGATCGCGATGTTCGCGTCGCTCGCGCTGGTCGTGCTGGCGGTCGGCATCGATCCGAAACCATTCACCGACGCGATCGATCCGACCGTCGGCAAGCTGATCGACGAAGCCAGCCGTTCGAAGGTGCCTGCAGCGGACGGCCCCGTGCGGGCGCAGCCGGCGTACATGGCATCGACGCACGGCTGATCGCGGCACGCCGCGAGGGCGGGGGCGCATCGCACGGCGATGCGGTCGTTGCGCATACATCGATTGCGGTCCGGCACATGCGGCGCCGGGCCAGCTTCCGGCTGCGTGAAATTGCCCCGCGACAATGTGTCTCACGGCAGATTTTGCAATGATGATTTGTCGCACCCACCGGTTTTTCATCGCACCCGCGCGACGTATGATTCGGCCACTTTCGTGAATCGAATGCGCATCGGGCATACGCAAAACGGATTCAATGACCCTCGGGCTGTGTGATGAAAACAAGAGCTTCAAGAGGCTGGTCGGCGCTGATGTCAATCGGCGCGGTGCTAAGCCTGTCAGGCTGTAATTTAGATGTACTAAATCCGAAAGGAAGCGTGGGCGCTGCCGAAAAGGCGCTGATCGCGACGTCCACCTGGGCGATGCTGATCGTCGTCGTGCCGGTGATCCTGCTGACGCTGTGGTTCGCGTGGCGTTACCGCGCATCGAACCGCAACGCAACGTACGCGCCGAACTGGTCGCACTCGACCGCGATCGAAGTCGTGATCTGGACGGTGCCGACGCTGATCATCCTGTTCCTCGGCGTGCTCACGTGGAAGACCACGCACGAGCTCGACCCGTACAAGCCGCTCGAGTCGTCGGTGAAGCCGATCGACGTCGAGGTCGTCGCGCTCGACTGGAAGTGGCTGTTCATCTATCCGGAACTCGGCATCGCGTCGGTGAACCAGCTCGCGATTCCGGTGGGCACGCCGGTGAACTTCCGCATCACGTCGGATTCGGTGATGAACTCGTTCTTCATTCCACAGCTCGGCGGCCAGGTCTACGCGATGGCCGGCATGCAGACGCGCCTGCACCTGATCGCCGACGAGCCCGGCAACTACGCGGGCACGTCCGCCAACTTCAGCGGCCGCGGCTTCTCCGACATGAAGTTCCGCACGCTCGCCGAGCCGCGCGAACAGTTCGACGCATGGGTGCAGAAGGTGAAGGCATCGCCGGAGCGACTCGACGCGACCGTGTACGGCACCGTCGCGCAGCCGAGCGAGAAGGCGCCCGTGCGCTACTTCTCGTCGGTCGATCCGCGGCTCTTCCACAACATCATCGCGAAATACAACGATGGCCACGTCCTCGACCTGAAGGACGCCGCCTGCGGCACGAAGGGGTAACGCATGTTCGGCAAACTCACACTATCGGCGATCCCGTTCGATCAGCCCATCATCATGGTGGCCGGCGCCTTCATGGGGCTGGCCGTGCTGGGCATTCTCGCCGCGCTGACGATCACCGGCCGGTGGAAATGGCTGTGGACGGAATGGCTGACGACAGTCGACCACAAGAAACTCGGCGTGATGTACATCATCGTCGCGCTGATCATGCTGCTGCGCGGCTTCGCCGACGCGATCATGATGCGCATGCAGCTCGCGCTCGCATACAACGCGCCCGGCTACCTGCCGCCGCACCACTATGACCAGATCTTCACGGCACACGGCGTGATCATGATCTTCTTCATGGCGATGGTGTTCATGGTCGGCCTGATGAACCTGATCGTGCCGCTGCAGATCGGCGCGCGCGACGTCGCGTTCCCGTTCATCAACTCGCTGAGCTTCTGGATGACGGCGGTCAGCGCGATCCTGATCAACATCTCGCTCGTGATCGGCGAATTCGCGCAGACGGGCTGGCTCGCGTACCCGCCGCTGTCGGAGCTGCAGTTCAGCCCGGGAGTAGGCGTCGATTACTACCTGTGGGCGCTGCAGATCTCGGGCGTCGGCACGCTGCTGACCGGCGTGAACTTCTTCGTGACGATCATCAAGATGCGCGCGCCGGGCATGACGCTGCTGAAGATGCCGGTGTTCACGTGGACCGCGCTCTGCACCAACGTGCTGATCATGGCGTCGTTCCCGATCCTGACTGCGACGCTCGCGCTGCTCGGCCTCGACCGTTACCTCGGCATGCACTTCTTCACGAACGAAGCCGGCGGCAACGCGATGCTGTACCTGAACCTGATCTGGGCCTGGGGCCATCCGGAGGTGTACATCCTGATCCTGCCGGCGTTCGGCATCTTCTCGGAGGTCATCGCGACGTTCGCGAAGAAGCCGCTGTTCGGCTACAAGACGATGGTGTACGCGACCTGCGCGATCATGGTGCTGTCGTTCCTCGTGTGGCTGCATCACTTCTTCACGATGGGCTCGGGTGCGAACGTGAACGCGTTCTTCGGCATCATGACCATGATCATCGCGATCCCGACCGGCGTGAAGGTGTTCAACTGGCTGTTTACGATGTATCGCGGCCGGATCGAATTCACGACGCCGGTGCTGTGGACGATCGGCTTCATGGTCACGTTCACGCTCGGCGGCATGACCGGCGTGATGATGGCGATTCCCGGCGCGGACTTCGTGCTGCACAACAGCCTGTTCCTGATCGCGCACTTCCATAACGTGATCATCGGCGGCGTGCTGTTCGGCTATCTCGCGGGCTTCAACTACTGGTTCCCGAAGGCGTTCGGCTTCAAGCTGAACGAGAAGCTCGGCAAGGCCGCGTTCTGGTTCTGGCAGGTCGGCTTCTACGTCGCTTTCGTGCCGCTCTACGTGCTCGGCTTCATGGGCATGACGCGCCGGCTCAACCACTACGACAACCCGGCCTGGCATCCGTGGCTGCTGGTCGCCGCGTTCGGCGCCGTGCTGATCGCGATCGGCATTGCATGCCAGCTGCTGCAACTGGTGGTCAGCATCCGCAACCGCAACCTGCCCGAATACCGCGACACGACGGGCGACCCATGGGGTGGCCGCACGCTGGAGTGGGCGACCTCGTCGCCGCCGGCCGACTACAACTTCGCGGTGATCCCGCAGGTGCGCACGCTCGACGCGTACGCGGACCTGAAGGCGCGCGGCGAAGGCCGGCCGAACCCGGCGTCGATCCGCGATATCCATATGCCGTCGAATACCTGCGCGGGCCTCGTGGTCGCGATTTTCAGCCTGGTGCTCGGCTTCGCGCTGGTGTGGCACATCTGGTGGCTCGCGATCGCCGGGCTCGTCGGGATCGTCGCGACGCTGGTGATCTACAGCTCGCGCGATAACGACGGCTATTACATCCCCGCGTCGACGGTGCGGAAGATCGAAGACAAGCAGCCGACCAAGCGCGCGCCTGCGCGTGTCGACGACGTGGAACTGGAGGCCAACTGATGTTGCAGAAAACCTTGAGCGCAACCCTGCTCGAGCACGACGACCATCCGCCGTCGCATTCGGTGTTCGGCTTCTGGCTGTACCTGATGACGGACTGCGTGATCTTCGCGGCGCTGTTCGCGACGTTCGCGGTGCTCGGCCACCAGTATGCGGGCGGGCCGGCCGCGAAAGACCTGTTCGACATTCCGGGCGTCGCGGTGGAAACAGCCGCGCTGCTGCTGTCGAGCATCACGTACGGTTTCGCGATGCTCGCCGCTTACAAGCAGAGGCGCGGCGCGCTGCTCGCATGGCTCGCGGTGACGTTCGTGCTCGGCGCGGCGTTTCTCGCGATGGAACTGCGCGAGTTCTCGCACCTGATCGCGGAAGGCGCGGGCCCGCAGCGCAGCGCGTTCCTGTCGGCGTTCTTCACGCTGGTCGGCACGCACGGGCTGCACGTGACGGCCGGCCTGCTGTGGATGATCGTGCTCGCCGGGCAGATCGTGTTCCGCGGCGGCGACCTGACCGATCGCGATCTGCGGCGCCTGACGTGCCTGAGCCTCTTCTGGCACTTCCTCGACATCGTGTGGATCTGCGTGTTTTCCTTTGTCTATCTCGCGAGCGTGATCTAAATGGCCCATTCGCATTCGTCTCAACTCGAAGAAGGGCACGGCAGTGTCGGCGGCTACGTCGCCGGCTTCATCCTGTCGGTGCTGCTCACGGCCGCGTCGTTCGGCCTCGTGATGGGCGGCGTGCTGTCGCCGCATGCGTCGCTGATCGCGTTGGCCGTGCTCGCGTTCGTGCAGATCGTCGTGCACCTCGTGTATTTCCTGCACATGAACGGTTCGTCGGGCCAGCGCTGGAACGTGATGGCATTCAGCTACACGGTGCTGACCGCGGTGATCCTGATCGTCGGCACGCTGTGGGTGATGCACAACGTCAGCATGAACATGATGTCGCGCTGAGCGGCGTCGCGGCGCCGGGTCCGATATCCGCGCGCGTAGATGAAGAAGAGGCGGCACGCAGATGCCGCCTTTTTGTTTTGTTGCAGTGCGCGCCGCGCAAGGCGGCCAACGGCGAGATGACGATCAGCGCGCCAGGGCGCACAAGCGCGAGCCGGACGGGGTTCGGCAGCCGGCGAGGGCAGGGCCGGACGGCGCCGATTGTTACAAGACGTTAGCGCACGCTTTCCGTTGCGACGCAGCGCATCAGTTCTTACAAACTTGAAATATGCGGCGACGGTGCTTGCCGTTATAGTCGAATCACACATGACACAACCAGAAGAGGAATCCATGAAGACCTTGCGTGTTGCCTCGCTCTTGACCGGTATGACGGCCTTGCTCGTGTCGGGCGCAGCAATGGCGGGAGTCAATGTCGGGATCAACGTCGGCGTGCCGGCACCGGTTTATGTCGCGCCCGCGCCCGTGTATGCGCCGCCGCCGCCGGTCATCTATCAGCCGGCGCCCGTGTATGCACCTGCGCCCGTCTATGCGCCGGCGCCGGCGATCGTGATCGGCTGGCACGGCGATCGCTACTGGGACGGCCGCCGCTACTGGGGCCGCGACGAGTGGTATCGCCACCATGGCCGCGGCTGGGGCGGCGATCGCGATCGTGGTCACTGGGATCATGGTCGCCACAACGGCTGGCGCTGATCGACACGCTGCGCCCGCGTGACGCGGGCGCGCCGTCCGTTCATGAAGAAACCGCCCGCGTGGCGGTTTTCTTTTGGCTCGAAGGATTGAATGGGTAGAATCGTCCCACGTTACTACCCTCATTCGACCGACAGGGCCTCTATGACGAAGGGTTCGCCCCGGGCCGCCATCGCGCGCGTCCGCTTCGGCGCGCTGCATGCCGCACGGGCCGCCGGCCGCGTTGCCGCGGTGTTTGCGATGCAGGCGGCGCTGGCCGCGACGGCCGCGCACGCAGCCTACGCGATTGCACAGTACGGCGAGCCGAAATATCCGCCGGGCTTCAAGCATTTCGACTACGTCAACCCCGATGCGCCGAAGGGCGGCACGCTCGTGCTCGCGAACCCGAGCCGGCTGACGTCGTTCGACAAGTTCAATCCGTTCACGATGCGCGGCAACCCCGCGCCGGGCATCGACAACCTGTTCGAGAGCCTGGCGACGGGCAGCTCGGACGAACCGGCATCCGCGTACGGGCTGCTTGCCGACGATATCGACATCGCGCCCGATCGCCGTTCGGTCACGTTCCACCTGAATCCTCGCGCACGCTTCTCGAACGGCGACGCCGTCACGGCCGACGACGTCAAGTTTTCGTTCGACACGCTGAAGAGCAAGCTGGCCGCGCCGCAGTTCGGCGCGTATTTCGCGGAGATCGCGAAGGCCGTGGTCGTCGACCCGGCCACCGTGCGCTTCGAGTTCCGCAGCGCGAATCGCGAGCTGCCGCTGATCGCCGGCGGCGTGCCCGTGTTCTCGCGCAAGTGGGGATTGCGCGAGAACGGCTCGCGCATCCCGTTCGACCAGCTCGCGTTCGAGCAGCCGATCGGCAGCGGCCCGTACCTGATCGAGCGCTACGACAACGGCCGCACGATCACCTACCGGCGCAACCCCGCGTACTGGGGCGCCGACCTGCCGGTGCGGGTCGGCACCCACAACTTCGAGCGGATCGTCTACAAGCTGTACGGCGACGGCGTCGCGAGGCTAGAGGCGTTTAAGGCCGGCGAATACGATGTGCTCGTCGAGTACATCGCGCGCAACTGGGCGCGGCGCGACGTCGGCAAGCGTTTCGACAGCGGCGAGCTCGTCAAGCGCGAATTCCGCCAGCACAACGGCGCGGGCATGCAGGGTTTCTTCATGAACCTGCGCCGGCCGCTGTTTCGCGACGTACGGGTGCGTCAGGCGCTCGATCTCGCGTTCGACTTCGAATGGCTGAACCGGCAGCTGTTCTACAGTGCCTACACGCGTCTCGACAGCTATTTCGCCGACACCGACCTGCAGGCGACCGGCACGCCGGGCGCAGGCGAGCTGAAGCTGCTGGAGCCGCTGCGTGCGCAGCTCGACCCGGCCGTGTTCGGCCCGATGGTCACGCAGCCGGACACGAACCCGCCGGGCTCGCTGCGCGCGAACCTGCTGAAGGCGCGCGCGCTGCTCGCGCAGGCCGGCTGGACCTATCGCGACGGCGCGTTGCGCAACGCGAACGGCGAGCCGTTCACGTTCGAGATTCTCGACGATGCGGGCGCGGCGATGGAAGGTATTGTGACGGCCTACCAGCGCAATCTGGCGAAGCTCGGCATCGACGCACGCTTTCGCACGGCCGACTACGCACTGCTGCAAAAGCGCCTCGATGCGTTCGACTACGACATGACGACGGTCCGCCTGCCGGGCGTGCAGGTGCCGGGCGCCGAGCAGTTCTCGCGTTACGGCAGCAAGTTCGCCGACGAACCGGGCTCCGACAACATCATCGGGCTGAAGTCGCCGGCCGTCGACGCGCTGCTGCACGCGCTCGGCACCGCGCAGTCGCGCGACGAGCTGCTCGACGCGACGCACGCGCTCGACCGCGTGCTGATGCACGGCTACTACGCGGTCCCGCAGTGGTACAGCACGACGCACCGGATCGCGTACAAGCGCACGCTCGCCTATCCGCAGACGCTGCCGCTGTACTATTCGGCCGAGGGCTGGGTCGTGTCGACCTGGTGGGCGAAACCCGCTCACTGACCCGCGCCGGCCCTTCGTCCAACCCAGCCTACCGATCACGAGTCGACGCCCTATGTGGAGCTACATCCTCAAACGCCTGCTGCTGATGATCCCGACGCTCGTCGGCGTGCTGACCCTCACGTTCGCGGTGACCCAGTTCGTGCCGGGCGGCCCGGTCGAGCAGGCCGTGCAGGAGTTGCGCAAGGGCGCGACGGAGCAGGGCGCGGTGCCGTTCGGGATGCGTGCGCACACCGGTGTCGACGCGCAGCAGCTCGCGCAGCTCAAGGCGCTGTACGGTTTCGACAAGCCGCCGCTCGAGCGCTACTGGCTGATGCTGAAGCGCTTCGCGCGCTTCGATCTCGGCGACAGCTACTTCCGCCACCAGAGCGTGTGGTCGCTGATCGTACAGAAGCTGCCCGTGTCGATCAGCATCGGGCTGTGGACGTTCTTCCTCACGTATCTCATATCGGTGCCGCTCGGCATCGCGAAGGCCGTGCGCAACGGTTCGCCGTTCGACGTCGCGACGAGCCTCGTCGTGCTCGTCGGCTATGCGATCCCGGGCTTCGTGCTCGGCGTGCTGCTGCTCGTGCTGTTCGGCGGCGGCTCGTTCTGGCAGCTCTTTCCGCTACGCGGCCTCACGTCGGACAACTTCGCCGAGCTGTCGCTCGTCGGCAAGGTGCTCGACTACCTGTGGCACATCGCGCTGCCGATCACGGCGTCGGTCGTCGGCAGCTTCGCGGTCGTCACGATGCTCACGAAGAATGCGTTTCTCGACCAGATCCGCCGGCAATACGTGCTGACCGCGCGCGCGAAGGGGCTCTCCGAGCGCAGCGTGCTGTGGAAGCACGTGTTCCGCAATGCGATGCTGCCGCTGATCGTCGGTTTCCCGGCCGCGTTCATCGGTGCGTTCTTCACCGGCAGCCTGCTGATCGAGACGCTGTTCTCGCTCGACGGGCTGGGGCTGCTGTCGTACGAGTCGGTGGTGCGCCGCGATTACCCGGTCGTGCTCGGCACGCTGTACCTGTTCACGCTGATCGGGCTCGCGACCAAGCTGATTTCCGACCTCTGCTATGTGTGGGTCGATCCACGCATTCAATTCGACAACCTGGAGCGCTGACATGAAACCGTCCGTCTGCATGCCCGGCGTCACCGGGCGAGGCGCGCGATGAACCGGGCCGTCGTGTCGTCCCGCATCGACGTGGCGCGCGCGCACGTGTCGCCGTCGCCGGCGCGCCGCGTGTGGCAGCGCTTCCGGCGGCAGCGCCTCGGCTACTGGAGCTTCGTGATCTTCGTCGTCGCGTTCGCCGCGAGCCTTGCGGCGCCGCTTTGGTCGAACGACAAGCCGCTCGTCGTGCGCTACGACGGCCAATACTATTTCCCGCTGTTCCATGCGTACCCGGAGACGGCCTTCGGCGGCGATTTCCCGGCGCCGGCCGACTATCTCGATCCGTATGTGCGCAAGCGGCTCGAGGCGCCCGGCAACTTCGTCGTCTACCCGCCGAACCGCTATTACTACGACACGCTGAACTACTTCTCGAACGTGCCGAACCCGGCGCCGCCGTCGCGCCAGAACTGGCTCGGCACCGACGCGCAGGGGCGCGACCTGCTCGCGCGGCTCGTGTACGGGTTCCGCGTGTCGGTCGAGTTCGGGCTGATCCTGACCGTGATCGGCACGCTGCTCGGGATCGCCGCCGGCGCCGTGCAGGGCTTCTTCGGCGGACGCATCGACATCGTCGGGCAGCGGCTGATCGAGATCTGGAGTTCGCTGCCCGAGCTGTACCTGCTGATCATCTTCGCGTCGATCTTCGAGCCGAGCTTCCTGCTGCTGATCGTGCTGCTGTCGCTGTTCGGCTGGATCGGGCTGGCCGACTACGTGCGCGCGGAATTCCTGCGCAACCGCACGCAGGACTACGTGCGCGCGGCGCGCGCGATGGGGCTCACGAACTGGCAGATCATCTGGCGCCACGTGCTGCCGAACAGTCTCACGCCGGTGATCACGTTCCTGCCGTTCCGGATGAGCGGGGCGATCCTAGCGCTGACGAGCCTCGATTTCCTCGGGCTCGGCGTGCCGCCGCCGACGCCGAGCCTCGGCGAACTGCTCGCGCAGGGCAAGGGCAACCTCGACGCATGGTGGATCTCGCTGTCGACGTTCGGCGTGCTGGTCGCGACGCTGCTGCTGTTGACCTTCATGGGCGACGCGCTGCGCAACGCGCTCGACACGCGGATCGCCGATTCGATACGTGCGGCGGGAGGCCAGCGATGAGCGAAACGGTCGTATCGAGGCACGACGAGCCGCTGCTGTCGCTCGAACGTCTGCATGTGCGCTTCGGCGACACGGTCGCGGTGGACGACGTGACGCTCGCGATCGGCCGCGGCGAGCGCGTCGCGCTCGTCGGCGAGTCGGGTTCGGGCAAGAGCGTGACCGCGCTGTCGATCCTGCGGCTGCTGCACGACGCCGACGTGAGCGGCGCGATCCGCTTCGCGGGGCAGGATCTTTCGGCCAAGAGCGAGCGCGAGATGCGCGGGCTGCGCGGCTCGGACATCGCGATGATCTTCCAGGAGCCGATGACGGCGCTCAACCCGCTGTATACGATCGGTGTGCAGATCGGCGAGACGATCGTGCTGCACGACGGCGTATCGGCCGTCGAGGCGCGCAAGCGCGCGATCGCGCTGCTTGCGCGCACGGGCATCGCGGAACCCGACAAGCGCGTCGACAGCTACCCGCACCAGTTGTCGGGCGGCCAGCGGCAGCGCGCGATGATCGCGATGGCGCTCGCGTGCCGGCCGCGCCTGTTGCTCGCCGACGAGCCGACCACCGCGCTCGACGTGACGATCCGTGCGCAGATCGTCGACCTGCTGCTGGAACTGCAGCGCGAGGAGGCGGAAAAGCGCGGGATGGCGATCCTGCTGATCACGCACGACCTGAATCTGGTGCGCCACTTCGCCGACCGCGTCGCGGTGATGGAGCACGGCAGGCTCGTCGAGAGCGGGCCCGTTGAGCGGATCTTCGCGGAACCTGAGCATCCTTATACGCAGCGGCTGCTGAACAGCCGGCCGCAACGCACGGTCGCGCCGGTCATGCCGATCGCGCCCGTCGTGCTCGACGCGCGCCATGTGAGCGTGCAGTTCGCACGCAAGCGGCCCGGCTTCGCGGGCTGGTTCGGTACGGTGCCCGTGACGGCCGTCGCGGACGTGTCGGTGTCGGTGCGACAGGGCGAAACGCTCGGCATCGTCGGCGAATCGGGTTCCGGGAAATCGACGCTCGCGATGGCGCTGCTCGGGCTGCAGAAGACGGCCGGCGGCGAGATCGAATTCCAGGGGCGCGCGCTGTCGACCTATCGCGGCCGCGAACAGACCGCGCTGCGCTCGAACATGCAGGTCGTCTTTCAGGATCCGTTCAGTTCGCTTTCGCCGCGTCACACGATCGAACGGATCGTCGGCGAGGGACTCGAACTGCATCACCCGGAAATGACGCCCGATGCGCGTCGCGCGAAGTCGCTCGCGGTGCTGCGCGAAGTCGGCCTCGACCGCACGGTATTGCACCGCTATCCGCACGAATTCTCGGGCGGGCAGCGCCAGCGGATCGCGATCGCGCGAGCGCTGGTGCTGGAGCCGCGCATCCTGATCCTCGACGAGCCGACTTCCGCGCTCGACGTGTCGATCCAGCAGCAGGTGCTGAAACTGCTCGCGAATTTGCAACAGAAATACAACCTCGGCTATGTATTCATCAGCCACGACCTGGAGGTGATCGGCGCGATGGCGCACCGCGTCGCGGTGATGCAGGACGGCGCCGTCGTCGAGTCGGGAGACGTCGCCGACATCTTCACCAGACCGTCACATCCTTACACACAAAAGCTGTTGAAAGCGGTCTGGAAAGCGTGATAGGCGTCCAATGGTCTGATCATCTCGATTGTATTTTTTAATTTGTTTTGACAAACGATTACGCGCTGGCTAGTATCGACCGAAATTTTCCGCCAATCAGCTGATTTTTAAGCACATTCCATCGACCAATGCAGCATCGATCCCTGACCCAGGCATGCACGCGCACCATCGCCGGGCTATTCATCGGCGCCCTGTTCGCAGCAGCTCCCGGCGCGTTCGCCGACGAAGTCAGCAGTTTTAACCAGAATGTCACGAATTCGACTCAAATCGGGTCGGGTTCTTCCCCCCAGCAGACCAGTGCCCAGCCGTCGGGTGGCGGCGCGAAGTCGTTCCTTGCCGGCATGGCGGGCAAGGCAGGCGACGTCGTCGTCGGCGCGCTGAACATGATCGGCGTGCGTTATCGCTGGGGCGGCAATTCGCCGGATTCGGGCCTCGACTGCAGCGGCTTCGTTCGCTACGTGTTCCAGGACACGCTCGGCATGTCGCTGCCGCGTCGCGCGGAAGAGATGAGCCGGGTCGGCGAGAAGGTGAGCATGAGCAACCTCAAGCCGGGCGATCTCGTGTTCTTCAACACGATGCGCCGCACGTTCTCGCACGTCGGCATCTATATCGGCGACAACAAGTTCGTGCATTCGCCGTCGACGGGCAGCACCGTTCGCGTCGACGATCTCGATAGCGGCTACTGGGAAAAGCGTTTCACCGGCGCGCGCCGGCTCGAGTCGGAGTTCCCGATGAAGGCCGAAGATCTGCGCCAGCGCGTGCGCGCGACGATCGGCGACGATTCGGCGAGCGGCAACAACTGACGTTCGCCGGTCAGCCGGACCGGATCGAAAAAACCCTGTCACCGAAAGGCGGCAGGGTTTTTTGTTTTGGGGCCGGCGCAGGCGACGACGCGGAAGTCGTTCCGCCGGTCGCGGGGCGGCGGCGCGTCCCGCGACCGGCGTGCTTCTTACGCGGCGGCCACGCCGCGCGCCGCCGCGAGCTTGCGCTGCAGTTCCGGCATGATGCGCGCGACCGCTTCCTCGCCTGCGAGAATCGCCGCGTTGCGCTGGTTGAAGTCGCTGCCGCCCATGGCCGCGAGGTTCGGGCGGACCACGACGTCCGCGTATTTGTCGAGCTCGTAGGTCTTGATCGTCTGGCCCATGATCGTGAAGGTCTGCAGCAGCATCTCGATCGGGTTGTTGGTCGCCGCGCCGTCCGGCCGGGCCGAGATGTCGACCGCGATCACGAAGCTCGCGCCCATCTTGCGCGCGTACGACGCGGGCACCGGGCTCACGAGGCCGCCGTCGACATATTCGCGGCTGCCGATCTTCACCGGTTCGAACACCGACGGCACGCTGCACGACGCACGCACCGCGAGCCCCGTGTTGCCTTGCTGGAACAGGATCGGCTGGCCGCTCTGCAGATCCGTCGCGACGATGCCGAGCGGCTTCGCCATCTTCTCGATCGGCCGGTTGTTGAGCGTCTTGTTCAGGAAGTTCTGCAGGGCGACACCCTGCAAGAGGCCGCGCGAGCGGAACGGCAGCGCCCAGTCGCTGATCGCCGCCTGGTCCATGTCGAGCGCGATCTTGTTGATCTGCAGCGCGCTCATGCCCGACGCATAGAGTGCGCCGACCACCGAGCCCGCGCTCGTGCCCGCGACGATCTCGATCGGGATGCCGCGCGCCTCGAGCGCCTTCAGCACGCCGATGTGCGAGAAGCCGCGCGCGGCGCCGCCGCCGAGCGCGATGCCGATCTTCACGGGCTTTTCGTTGGATGCGTTGTCGGGACGGGACTTGCCGCCGAACGACGTACAGGCGGCGAGGCTGGCGGACGCGCACGCGATCGTGAAATGGCGGCGCGACAGGCGAGGGGACGACATCGAATGGTTCTCCGGCGGCTTGGCGGCGGGTTACACGGCCCGCGGCGGCGATAGGTTCCGAGCGGCCGCGCGGCAGGTTCCGTGCGGCCGGCGCCGCGCCGGCTGGCGGTCGCGGCGCGCACATCATAAAGCAAGCGGTGCGCTTGGCGCGATGTCCGGCGCGAGTATAATTCCGGCTTCTTTCCCGTTCCGGGCGTCGCCGGCCCCGTTGTTGTCCGGGCTGCCGCCGTCGATCCCGCGTCGAATCATTCATGCGCCCCAGGCGTTCGAGTTACCGTTTATGACCCGTCCTGTCCGTACCCGCTTCGCGCCGAGTCCCACCGGCTTCATCCACCTCGGCAACATCCGCTCCGCACTCTATCCGTGGGCGTTCGCCCGCAAGATGAAGGGCACGTTCGTGCTGCGCATCGAGGATACCGACGTCGAGCGCTCGTCGCAGGAAGCGGTCGATGCGATCCTCGAGGGGATGCAGTGGCTCGGCCTGGATTTCGATGAAGGCCCGATCTACCAGATGCAGCGGATGGACCGCTATCGCGAGGTGCTCGCGCAGATGCTCGAGAAGGGCCTCGCGTACCCGTGCTACATGTCGGCCGAGGAACTCGACGCGCTGCGCGAACGCCAGCGCGAGGCCGGCCTGAAGCCGCGCTACGACGGCACGTGGCGTCCGGAGCCCGGCAAGGTGCTGCCCGAGCCGCCGGCAGGCGTGAAGCCCGTGCTGCGCTTCCGCAATCCGCTGACCGGCACGGTCGTGTGGGACGACGCCGTGAAGGGGCGCGTCGAGATCTCGAACGAAGAACTCGACGACCTCGTGATCGCGCGCCCGGACGGCACGCCGATCTACAACTTCTGCGTGGTGGTGGACGACATGGACATGGGCATCACGCACGTGATCCGTGGCGACGACCACGTGAACAACACGCCGCGCCAGATCAACATCCTGAATGCGCTCGGCGGCGAGGCGCCCGTCTATGCGCACCTGCCGACCGTGCTGAACGAGCAGGGCGAGAAGATGAGCAAGCGGCATGGCGCGATGAGCGTGATGGCGTATCGCGACGCAGGCTTCCTGCCCGAAGCGGTCGTCAACTATCTCGCGCGCCTCGGCTGGTCGCACGGCGACGCGGAGATCTTCTCGCGCGAGCAGTTCGTCGAATGGTTCGATCTCGAGCATCTCGGCAAGTCGCCCGCGCAGTACGACCACGGCAAGCTGAGCTGGCTGAACGCGCATTACATCAAGGAAGCCGACAACGCGCGCCTCGCCGCGCTCGCGAAGCCGTTCCTCGACGCGCTCGGCATCGACGACGCGGCGCTCGCGACGGGCCCGGCGCTCGACGCCGTGGTCGGCCTGATGAAGGATCGCGCGACGACGGTCAAGGAGATCGCGGAAGGCGCCGCGATGTTCTACCGCGTGCCGGCACCGGAGGCCGATGCGATCGCGCAGCACGTGACCGATGCGGTGCGGCCGGCACTGGCCGATCTCGTCGTCGCGCTGAAGGCGGCCGACTGGACGAAAGAAGCGGTGTCTGCCGCGCTGAAGGCGACGCTCGGCACGCACAAGCTGAAGATGCCGCAACTCGCGATGCCGGTGCGCCTGCTGGTGGCGGGTACGACGCACACGCCGTCGATCGATGCGGTGCTTGTGCTGTTCGGTCGCGACGTCGTGGTGTCGCGCATCGAGGCCGCGCTGGCCTGAGGTTCGTGCGTGAGCGAAGCTGTCTGCGCGTGAGATCGCGGCGGCTTCGCAAAAAATTTCGCTCGAATCGCAAAAAGGGTATTTACAAGTTCAAAGTCGGTCCATATAATCTCATTTCTGTTCTGCAAGGGGGTATAGCTCAGCTGGGAGAGCGCTTGCATGGCATGCAAGAGGTCAGCGGTTCGATCCCGCTTACCTCCACCAACAGAACAAATTGGATTGGTTTGCGAAGCAGTAGTAGTAGTAATAAATGCTTCACAGAATGATCTAAAGCAGTTAGAATTCCGGCCTTCGCTGTTGATGAGAAGTGAATAGCGAAAGTCAGACAGATCTGAAAAGATTTTGTCCCCTTCGTCTAGAGGCCTAGGACATCACCCTTTCACGGTGAGTACAGGGGTTCGAATCCCCTAGGGGACGCCAGATTCAGCGGCGTTTCGTAGAAGTGTCGCGAGGCTTGCAGGAACGTAACCGACGTCCTGCGGGTTGGGTAAGGAAGTTGGAGCGGTAGTTCAGTCGGTTAGAATACCGGCCTGTCACGCCGGGGGTCGCGGGTTCGAGTCCCGTCCGCTCCGCCAGAACGAAGCCCGTTCAAGACGTTTTTGAGCGGGCTTTTGTATTAAGGATGTAAGCAGTACGTTGTCCCCTTCGTCTAGAGGCCTAGGACATCACCCTTTCACGGTGAGTACAGGGGTTCGAATCCCCTAGGGGACGCCAGATTCAGCGGCGTTTCACAAGAAGTGCCGCAACGCTTGCAGGAACGTGAACGATGTCCTGCAAGTGGGGTGAAGAAAGCTGGAGCGGTAGTTCAGTTGGTTAGAATACCGGCCTGTCACGCCGGGGGTCGCGGGTTCGAGCCCCGTCCGCTCCGCCAGAACGAAGCCCGTTCAAAGAACGTTTTTGAACGGGATTTTGCATTAAGGATGTAAGCAGTACGTTGTCCCCTTCGTCTAGAGGCCTAGGACATCACCCTTTCACGGTGAGTACAGGGGTTCGAATCCCCTAGGGGACGCCAGATTTCGGCGTCGTTCGAACAAACGATGCGCCGGCAGGAAGCAACCGACGCCTGCCAGGCAAGCAGCAAGACTGGAGCGGTAGTTCAGTCGGTTAGAATACCGGCCTGTCACGCCGGGGGTCGCGGGTTCGAGTCCCGTCCGCTCCGCCAAACAAACGAAAGTGCCCGCCTTGTGCGGGCATTTTCGTTTGTGCGTCCGGTTGTTGCGCCCGTTCCCGGGCGCGTGACCGCGGAGCGGAGGAAGCCGCCTGCGCGGCTTCCGGCGGGACTCGAAGGGCTGCGCTTGCAAGCGCAGCCGCGGCCTGCGGGATGTAGGCGAGTCCCGTCCTCTCCGCCAAAAAAATGAAGAAGCCCGCCTTGTGCGGGCTTTTTCGTTTGCGTTTCCGGTTGCGTCCGTCGTGAACCCTGATCCAGAAATCAGGCGCCGCGCCGCTACGAGAAATTCGCGATTGCATCCGCACGCGACTGCGCTATCGTGGCGGAATGCGTTCTTGACCCCTGCGCGATGCTCGATCCGACCGACCTGCGACTCCTGTATCAGCTCCGGCCCGCGGAGCCCGGCGATTTCCCGTTTGCCGAAGCGCTGACGCACGGCAACATGGGCGGCTACTACAAGCGCCATGGGCTCGTGTGGCGCAGCGACCTGTTCTATGCGAGCTGGCGCGAATCCGAAAACTTCATCCTCGAGGCCGACGGCGAGCGCATCGGCGTGCTGCGCGTGACCGAGGAAGGCGATTCGCTGCATATCCGCGACGTCCAGATCGCGGCCGGCCATCGCGGGCAGGGCGCCGGCACCTATATGCTCGACATGTCGCACCGCTGGGCGCGTGCGCGGGGGCTGCACGAATTGCAGTTGCGCGTGTTCGTCGACAATCCCGCCGCGCGTCTCTACCGGCGCATGGGCTACCAGGTAGCCGGCTCGCGGCTCGCGCAACTCGGCTCGATCCGCCACATGGTGCGGCCGGTCTGAAGGTCTGACGATCCGGAGCGCCGCGCTCAGCGGACGGCGTCGATCGCGTCGTCGTCCGGCGATTCGTCGTCCGCGATGCGGCCTTCCGCGCCGCGGTGCTCGTAGCCGCGCAGCATGAACGCGCGCGGGCTTTCGCCGAATGCACGGCGGAACATCGCCGAGAACGCGCTCTGACTCTGGTAGCCGAGTTCGCGCGCGATATGCGACAGCGGGCGCCCCTGGTTCAGCAGCGGAATGGCCCGCGCCAGCAGCGCCTGCTGGCGCCACTGCGAAAAGCTCACGCCCAGTTCCTGCTTGAAGAGCCGCGAAATCGTGCGCGTGCTCGCGCCGACCTCGCTCGCCCAGTGTTCGAGCGATTCCGCATGCGCCGGTTGCGCGAGTACCGATTCGCATAGCAGGCGTAGCCGTTTCTCGTCGGGCATCGGCACCGCAAGCGGCAACGGCTCGGCATGGCTCAACTCGTCGAGCACGAGCCCGCACAGCAGGCGCTCGCGCGCGGTGCTCAGGTCGCGCGCATCGAGTGCGACGATCAGTTCGCGCAGCAATCCCGTCACTTCGACGACGCGGCACGCGTCGAGCCCGTCCGGCACGATCGATTCGTCGATATACAGCGTGCGCAAATACGCTTCCTCGACGATCACGACTTCGTGCGTCACACGCGGCGGCACCCAGATCGCGCGTGACGGCGGCACCATCCACGTCGTGCCGGTCGTCGCGACGCGCAGCACGCCGCGCGATGCGTACGCGAGCTGCGCCCACGCATGCGTGTGCAGCGGGATGCGGTGGCCGGCGTCGACTTGCCGCGCGCGCACGCGCATTGGATGGACGGCGGTCGGCGCGAATTCGGGCGGGATGTCGATGACGTCGTATGGGTTCGATACGTCGGCTTGAACGGGAGGATTCATGGACGGTTCCGGCGGCGCGGCGGCGATGCCGTTATTTTAGAAGGCGCCGCGCGAGCGCATGCGGCGGTTTGTCGGGCGATCATGCCGCTTTCAAATGAACTTTGTATGGGACCGGGCGAATTCGGCGCGGCTGCCCGAGGCTGCGCGTTTGCCGGTCAGAACCATCGGGCCGATCCGGTGGTCTATCGATGCGTGCGCAATTTCGCACGAATCGCGCGCGAACACGGCAACATACGAATCGAAGAGGAGAATCACGATGCGCTACGTATTCGTCTACGGCACCCTGAGAGCCGGAGAGACCAACGACATCGGCCATGCGGCCGCACGACACGGGATCGTCGCGCCGACGCTGCTTGGCGCGGTCGCGCTGCCGGGCGAGCTGTACGATTTCGGTACGTATCCGGGGATGGTCGCCGAGCCGGCCGGCAAGTCGCTGGTCTGGGGCGACGTCTACGAGGTCGACGAGCAGCTCGTTCCCGTGCTCGACGAGATCGAGCGCGTTTATCCGGGCGTCGACACGCTGTTCAAGCCGGAAGAGGTGACCGTCGAACTCGGCGGCCGGCAGTACGCATGCCTGTATTACCCGGTCGCCGCGTATGCGGCAGCCGGGCGTCCGCGCATCGCGTCGGGAGACTGGGTCCAGCACCGGCGCGAGCGGGAAGTCGCCTGAGCGTCCGCGCGGCAGTCGGTTTCGCCGCAAAAGGAAAGCGCCCCACGAGGCGCTTTTTTCGTGCGGTCGCCGCGTGCGACCGGCGACCGCACGTGGCCGGCCGTCGATCGCAGCGAACCGCGTCGTCAGATTTCCTCGTACAGCGGCAGCGTCAGGAATTCGGTGAAGCCTTCCGACGTCGACATCTGCTCGAAGATCGCCGCAGCGCGCTCGTACGGCTGCGTGTTGCCGCCGACCGAACGCTTCACGTTGTCGAGCTCGACCTTTGCGTATTCGCGCACGAGGTCGGCCGTGACCTTGCGGCCGTCGTCGAGCACGCCCTTCGGCGAGCGGATCCACTGCCACACCTGCGAGCGGGAAATCTCGGCGGTGGCCGCGTCTTCCATCAGGTTGTGGATCGGCACGCAGCCGTTGCCGTCGAGCCACGCACCGAGGTAGTGGATGCCGACGTTGATGTTGTTGCGCAGGCCGGCTTCGGTGATCGGCGCTTCAGGCTGGAAGTCGAGCAGGTTCTTGCCTGCGACCTGCACGTCGTCGCGCTGCTTCGCGATCTGGTTCGGCTGGTCGCCGAGCACCTTGACGAACTCTTCCATCGCGATCGGCACGAGACCCGGGTGCGCAACCCAGCCGCCGTCGTAGCCGTCGGTCGCGTCGCGCTGCTTGTCCGAGCGCACGCCGCCCATTGCCTTGTCGTTCGCTTCCGGATCGTTCTTGATCGGGATCAGCGCGCTCATCCCACCGATCGCCGGCGCGTTGCGCTTGTGGCAGGTTTTCAGCAGCAGCAGCGCGTACGCGCGCATGAACGGCACGGTCATCGTGATCTTCGAACGGTCGGCGAGGCAGAAATCGCGGTCGTTCTTGAACTTCTTGATCGCCGAGAAGATGTAGTCCCAGCGGCCGGCGTTCAGGCCCGAGCTGTGCTCGCGCAGTTCGTACAGGATCTCGTCCATCTCGAACGCGGCGAGGATCGTCTCGATCAGCACGGTCGCGCGGATCGTGCCGCGCGGGATGCCGACTTGTTCCTGCGCGGCGACGAAGATGTCGTTCCACAGGCGCGCCTCGAGATGGCTTTCCATCTTCGGCAGGTAGAAGTACGGGCCCGAGCCGCGCGCGATCAGCTCCTTCGCGTTGTGGAACAGGAACAGCGCGAAATCGAAGATGCCGCCGGACACGCGCTGGCCGTCGACCGTCACGTGCTTCTCGTCGAGGTGCCAGCCGCGCGGACGCACGATCAGCGTCGCGACCTTGTCGTTGAGCTTGTACGACTTGCCGTTCTGCTCGAGCGAGATCGTGCGGCGGATCGCGTCCTTCAGGTTGATCTGGCCGTCGATCTGGTTCGTCCAGCTCGGCGCGTTCGAATCCTCGAAGTCCGTCATGTACGAATCGGCGCCCGAGTTCAGCGCGTTGATGATCATCTTGCGCTCGACGGGGCCCGTGATCTCGACGCGGCGGCATTGCAGGTCAGCCGGCAGCGGCGCGACCTTCCAGTCGCCCTCGCGGATCGCCCTGGTATCGGCCAGGAAGTCCGGGCGCTCGCCCGCGTCTAGGCGTTTCGTGCGCTCGGCGCGCGCCTGCAGCAGCGCCTGGCGGCGCGGTTCGAACGCGCGGTGCAGCGCTGCGACGATTGCGAGCGCGTCGGGCGTCAGGATCGCTTCGTAACCCGGCTTGATTTCGCCGGTGATCGTCATGCCTTGCGGCAGCGTGATCGGGGTGCTCATGAGTCTCATCTCCTTGGTCGGTCAGTTGGTTGCGGTTTCGGTGAAAGGGGAAGGCGGCAGCTGCGAGCGTCATGCACCCGGGCCGGGGCGCGTGCGGTTTGCGTGTCTGCCGGCCGGAGCCGGGGTGGCGAGGAATGCGAGCAGGTCGGCCATGCCGGCGCCCGTGCCGTCGGGCGGTGCGCCGAGTTCCTCGGCGGGCGCGCCCGTGCGGTTGAGCCAGAACGTCGTGTAGCCGAACCACGCGGCGCCGGCGACGTCCCACGCGTTCGACGACACGAACACGATGCCGCGCGGGTTCGGCCCGAACGCGGCGGTGCCGAGCGCGTAGACGGCCGGACTCGGCTTGTAGGCGCGCACGGTGTCGGCCGACAGCACGCGATCGAACAGCCCGGACATGCCGGCGCTCTTGATCGCGATGTCGAGCATCTGCGGGTTGCCGTTCGACAGGATCGCGAGCGGCGGGCGCGGCTCGAGCGCGCGCAGCTTGCGCAGCGCGGGCACCGTATCGGGATAGGTGGACAGGCACGCGTATTCGTCCATCAGCCGTTTCTCGGCCGCGCTGTTCAGCGCGAGGCCGAGCGCGCGCGCGGCGAACCGCAGCGCGTCGAGCGTGATGTCCCGGAACGGGCGATAGCGGGCGCCGGCCGGATCGGCGAGCGTGCGCAGCTGCGAGTATTCGATTTGCTTGCGTCGCCACAGCTGCGACAACCGTTCCCCGTGACCGGGAAACATCTGCTCTGCCGCGGCCACGACCGCATGCACGTCGAACAACGTGCCGAATGCGTCGAAGAGGATTGCGTCGGGAGAGGAGAGTGTCGTTGTGGCCGACATAGCCTTGCGCTCCAGTTTCAGAGGTCGGGTCGATTCTATTCGTGATCGCAGATGCTAAAAAAGACGCTAATCATCACTTGATCTTTTACTTTTATATACATAATCTTTAGCGGCTTAAGCTATTTGAAGGGCGGCGGTGCCGTCCCTGCGAGTCATGGACCGGTTCAAACAGATCGAAACGTTCGCCGCGGTCGCGGCGAAAGGCAGCCTGTCGGCGGCCGCGCACGCGGAAGGCGTCGCGCCGGCGATCATCGGCCGCCGCCTCGACGCGCTCGAGGAGCGGCTCGGCGTCAAGCTGCTGGTGCGCACGACGCGCAAGCTCACGCTGACGTTCGAGGGGTCGGCATTCCTCGAGGATTGCCAGCGGGTCATCAACGACATGCAGAACGCGGAGGCGAGCGTGTCCGCCGGCGGCGTCAAGGCGAGCGGCCATCTGCGCGTTTCCGCGCCGGCCGGCTTCGGCCGGCGGCACGTCGCGCCGCTCGTGCCCGAGTTCAGCGGCGGGCATCCGGACGTGTCGGTCACGCTCGACCTGTCCGACCGGATGGTCGACCTCGTCAACGAAGGGTTCGATTGCGCGGTGCGGCTCGGCGAACTGCCGGACTCGTCGCTGGTGTCGCTGAAGCTCGGCGAGAATCGCCGCGTGTGCGTCGCGTCGCCCGCGTATCTCGCGCGGCGCGGCACGCCGGCCACGCTCGCGGAACTGGCGCGGCACAACTGCCTCGCGCTTGCGGCGAACGCGAACCAGCAGCGCGGCTGGGCGTTCCAGGAGGACGACAAGGTCGTGTCGATCCGCGTGAACGGCACGATGGAATGCTCGGACGGCGCGGTGCTGCACGAGTGGTGTCTCGCCGGCCACGGCCTGGCATGGCGCTCGTGGTGGGAGGTCGGCGACGACATCGCGGCCGGCCGGCTCGTCAGCGTGCTCGACGCGTTCGCCGCGCCGCCGATCGGCATCCACGCGGTGTTTCCGCAGCGCCGTCACCTGCCGCTGCGCGTGCGCCTGTTTCTCGATTACCTGAAGCACACGTACGAGCGGCCCGGTTATTGGGGCGAGTAGGCCGCGTATGCCCGCGCGTTTCCGATATGAGGGCGAACCCGCTGCCGGTGCCGGTTGCGCGGTTTCGCACACTACAATCGTAGGAGACATGACCGACGCGTGGCGGCCGGCTCGGACGGGATCGCGGCGCGCGGAGTGCGATTGACGAAGGAGGGCGCGATGTTCCGGCACATCCTCGTTCCAACCGACGGTTCCGAACTGTCGCAAAAGGCGATCGACGGCGCGATCGACCTGGCTCGCGCGGTCGGCGCGCGCGTGACGGCCTACGCGTGCCTGCCGCAGTATCCGTACTCGCCGTTTTCCGAAGTGATCATCGAGCCGCCCGCCGATTTCCGGGCGCGCAGCGAGCGCGAGGCGCGCGCGCACCTCGACGAGGTCGAATCGGCCGCGAAGGAGGCCGGCGTCGTCTGCGACACGTGGACCAGCGTGCATCCGTCGCCGTATCTCGGCATCATCGAGGCGGCCGAACGCGGCGGCTGCGACGTGATCTTCATGGCGTCCCACGGACGCCGCGGGCTCGGCAGCCTGCTGATCGGCAGCGAGACGCAGCGTGTGCTGACCCATACGAAAATTCCGGTGATCGTCTATCGGTAGGGCGGCGCCTGCTGTTGTGGCCGCGCGGGCGGCAGCAGGTTCGGCACCGTAGAAAAAGGGCGCGCCGGACGAAAGCCGGCGCGCGTCGTTGCTGGCGGCCCGCGGGCCGCGCGGCCGGTCGCGCGATCTGCATCGCGCGCCTGCCGTCTCCTCCCTGATTTTGTTCTGTTGCCGATGCCGCGCCGCTTGCGCGTTACGCGACCTTCTTGCCGTCGAAGAACTGTTCGTCTTCGGTCGAGCCGTGCAGCGCGGTCGTCGAAGCTTCGCGCTCGACCGTCTGCGTCACCGCGTCGAAGTAGCCGGTGCCGACTTCACGCTGATGCTTGACGGCCGTGAAGCCCTTGTCGGCGGCCGCGAACTCGGCCTGCTGCAGTTCGACGAACGCGCTCATCTGCGTCCGGGCATAGCCGTGCGCGAGGTTGAACATCGAGTAGTTCAGCGCATGGAAGCCGGCCAGCGTGATGAACTGGAACTTGTAGCCCATCGCGCCGAGTTCCTTCTGGAACTTCGCGATCGTCGCGTCGTCGAGGTTCTTCTTCCAGTTGAACGACGGCGAGCAGTTGTACGACAGCAGCTTGCCCGGGAACTGCTTGTGGATCGCTTCCGCGAACTTCTTCGCGTATTCGAGATCCGGCTTGCCGGTTTCGCACCAGATCAGGTCGGCATGCGGTGCGTACGCGAGACCGCGCGAGATCGCCTGCTCGAGGCCCGGCTTCGTGCGGAAGAAACCTTCCACCGTGCGCTCGCCCGTCAGGAACGGCTTGTCGTTGTCGTCGACGTCGGACGTGATCAGGTCGGCCGCTTCCGCGTCGGTACGTGCGACCAGCACGGTCGGCGTACCCATCACGTCGGCCGCGAGACGCGCAGCCGATAGCTTCGCGACGGCTTCGCGCGTCGGCACGAGCACCTTGCCGCCCATGTGGCCGCACTTCTTCACCGAAGCGAGCTGGTCCTCGAAGTGAACGCCCGATGCGCCTGCCTCGATCATCGCCTTCATCAGTTCGAACGCGTTCAGCACGCCGCCGAAACCGGCTTCCGCGTCGGCCACGATCGGCGCGAAGAAGTCGACATAGCCTTCGTCGCCCGGGTTCTTGCCTTCCGACCACTGGATCTGGTCGGCGCGCGTCAGCGTGTTGTTGATGCGCTTCACGACGAGCGGCACCGAGTTTGCCGGGTACAGCGACTGGTCCGGGTACATTTCGCCCGCGACGTTCGCGTCGCCGGCCACTTGCCAGCCGGACAGGTAGATGGCCTTCAGGCCGGCCTTCACCTGCTGCATCGCCTGGTTGCCGGTCAGCGCGCCGAGTGCGTTGACGAACGGCTCGTTGTTGATGAGGTTCCACAGCTTTTCCGCGCCGCGCTTGGCCAGCGTGTGCTCGATCGGGATCGAGCCGCGCAGGCGGACCACGTCCTCGGCCGAGTAGCCGCGCTTGATGCCTTTCCAGCGCGGATCGGTTTCCCATTGCTTTTGCAGTTCCTGTGCCTGTTGCTGACGCGACATGATGAGCTCCTTGATGCTGTGTGTTGCCTAATGGGTCGAATCTGACGATGGGAGTGCTGTTCTCGAAGCGGGAAGCGGTGCGTTCCGTTTCGTGAAGTCTTGTATAAGAGTCTAGGCAAATCGACGGGAGCGAAACAGCGGCTGTCTCAGAAAGTGCGTAAATTTTTAGTTGTTTTAAATCAAATGCTTGAATTCTTAATTTCAGGATAAGAAATGCTTTTTTCCATCCCGCAATCGTCTGGGTTGTGCCACGCAGCATGATTTTTTACGACGCAAAAAAATTTTTCGCATCGTGAAATTTCGGCGGGACGAAAAAAAACCGGCGCAGGTGCGCCGGTCGGCTGGATTGTCGGGACGGCCATCCGTAGGACAGCCAATCCGTGGGCGGCCAGTGGCCGCCCGTGCGTGCTTACGACGCGGAACTGCCGCGGCGCGGGCCGCTGCTGCGCTGGCCGTCGCGACGCGGGCCGCCGTCGCGGCTGCCGCCCGGCTTGCCGCTCCAGCCGCCGCCATTGCCGCCGCCGTAGCTGCGGCCGTTGCCGCCATGACCGCTGCCCGGCTTGCCGCCGAAACGCCGGCCGCCGCCGTTACCGCCGCCCGGACGGCCGCGGCCGCCGTTGCCGCCGCGCGGGGGCGCCGACTTGCGCGGCTCGAAACCTTCGATCACGTTGACCGGCAGCGGCGAGCGCACGAAGCGCTCGATGCGCTTGAGCGCGCCCTGTTCGGCGTGGTGCACGAGGCTCACCGCCGTACCCGAACGGCCCGCACGGCCCGTACGGCCGATACGGTGCACGTAGTCTTCCGCGAACTTCGGCAGGTCGTAGTTGAACACGTGCGTGATGCCCGGGATGTCGATGCCGCGTGCCGCGACGTCGGTCGCGACCAGCACGCGCACGCGGCGTTCGCGCAGCGCACGGATCGTGCGGTTACGCGCGCCCTGCGGCAGGTCGCCGTGCAGCGCGGCCGATTCGAAGCCTGCGTCGGCGAGACGGCCGGCGAGCTGGTCGGCGTCGATCTTGGTTGCCGTGAAGATGATCGCCTGGTCGAGCGCGTCGTCGCGCAGCAGGTGATCGAGCAGGCGATCCTTATGATCGCGGTCGTCGACGTAGTGCACGGTCTGCGCGATGTTCGCGCGCGACTCGAGGCGCTGCTGGATCTCGATGCGCTCGGGGTCCTTCAGCAGGCGGCCCGTCAGCGAACCGATCTTGCCGTCGAGCGTGGCCGAGAACAGCATCGTCTGGCGCGACGCGGGCGTCGCGGCGACGATCGTTTCGATATCGTCGATGAAGCCCATGTCGAGCATGCGGTCGGCTTCGTCGAGCACGAGCATCTTCAGCTCGGACAGGTCGATACGGCCGCGCTCGAGGTGGTCGAGCAGGCGGCCCGGCGTGGCGACCAGGATTTCGGGGTTCTTCGCGAGCAGCATCAGCTGCTGGCCATAGGCGACGCCGCCGAGGATGCTGACCGTGCGCAGGCGCTTCAGGTGCTTGCCGTAGGTCGATGCGGCCGTGGTGACCTGCATCGCGAGTTCGCGGGTCGGCGTCAGCACGAGCAGGCCCGGGCGCGCGACGGGTTGCGGGCGGCGCACGCGGCGGTCGCCCTGGTTCGGTTCGCGCGGCGCGCGCGGTTGCTGCGCCAGCGTCTTCTGGAGCTGCGCGAAACGTTCGATCGCGGGCAGCATGAATGCGGCCGTCTTGCCCGAACCGGTCGGGCTCGACACCAGCAGGTCGCGGCCGGCGATGCCGGCCGGAATCGCGCGCTGCTGGACCGGCGTCGGCTTCACATAGCCGGCGGCCTGCAGCGCGGAGACGATCTCCGGCGACAACCCGAGCGACGCGAAGCTCGGCTCGTCCGACGCCGGTTCGACCGCGGCCGGTGCGGCGGCGTCGTCGAGACCGAGCGCCTGGTCGGCGATCGCGTTGAGCGGGCTGGAGTTGATGCTCGAAGTCATAACAATCCTTGAAACACAGTGGGTGAAACGTCGGCGCCAATCGCGCATACCCAAGTCGTCGGATTCAGCGAGCAAATCGGGAAACGGGTGCAATCCGCCGAACAGTCGGCGGATGAGGCATTAGAAGCTGTTTTGGGTGCGGCGCGCTTCAGGAGCGGGGCCGCCAGCCTGATAAGTGACGACCGCGAGGGTCGAAGCAGGAGGGGACAGGTTCTAAACCGGATTGGAGCTTAACGCTACGAGGCGTCGGGCCGGAACGGCATGCGAGCCGAGCGCGGAGGTGACGCAGGCCGCATTATAAAGAGATTTGCTGCGCTGCGCCACTGATTTGATTGCCTATTGCGACCGGCGTGGTTCGGTCAGGAAGCCGTGCCGTTTTTCAGCGATTCGACGAGTTCGATGTACTGCTGCTTCGCGGCATCCTGCGACGTGCCCTTCAGTGCATCCCATGCGTCGTACTTGTATTTGCCGACGATGTCGGTGAAGCCCGGCTTGTCGCCGTGGGCATCGCCGTCGGTTGCTTGCTTGAAGAGCGCGTACAGACGCAGCAGGGTCAGGTTGCCCGGCCGTTCCGTCAGTTGCTTGACGTCGATCTGGGCCTGGTCGAATTGGGCGGTGAGTTCGCTCATCGGGTGTCTCCGTAAGGGTTTCAGGTCGGGCGATCTTAACAAGCGGACCGCCGCGCGGGGTCGAGCGATCCTTCCAAACCGCCGCCGGCGCCGCGCGCGTGCACGAATCGGGCCTGATCGCCCGTGGGAGCGGGGCGTCGCATTACAATGTCGGCCATGACGCAAACAGTGCTCCTCGCCATCGATACGTCGACCGAATACTGCTCGGTCGCGCTGCTGCGCTCGGCCCATGCCGATGACGCCGTTTCCACCCCGCAAACCTGGGTCCGCCACGAACAGACGGGCGCCGTGTCGAGCACGCGCGTGCTGCCGGCGATCCAGGAGCTTTTCGCCGAATCCGGGTTGACGCTCGCCGACTGCGACGCGATCGCGTTCGGCGCGGGCCCCGGCTCGTTCACCGGCCTGCGTACCGCGACCGGCATTACGCAGGGCCTCGCGTTCGGGCGCGGGCTGCCGGTCGTGCCGATCGGCACGCTGCTCGCGTGCGCGGAGCACGCGCGGCTGCGCGCGCCCGGCACGACCCGCGTGCTTGCCGCGCTGGACGCGCGGATGGACGAAGCCTACTGGGCGGACTTCGCGTGGGACGACAGCACCGGCGACTGGCGCACGGTGCATCCGGCATCGCTCGATGCGCCGGGTGCCGTCGGCGTGCCCGACGCGCCGTTCACGCTCGCGGGCAATGCGGCTGCCGCGTTCGGCGCGCAGCTGTCGGCCGCGGCGCGCGCGGCCGTGATCGACGGCGAAGCATTGCCGCATGCGCTGGCGGTCGCGCATGCCGCGTTGCGCGCGTTCCGCGCCGGGCGCACGGTACCGGCCGATCAGGCGGCGCCCGAATACGTGCGCGACAAGGTCGCGCAGACGACTGCCGAGCGGGTCGCGGCGCGGGCCGCGCAGACGGGCGGGGCGAAGGGATGACGGGTGTACTGCTGAGCGACCGCTATCTGGCGCCGATGACGGACGCGGATCTCGACGAGGTCGTTGCGATCGAGCAGGTCGCGTACGAATTCCCGTGGAGCCGCGGCAACTTCGAGGATTCGTTGCGCAACGGCTATCTGGGCGTGTGCCTGCGGCACGTGACGGGTTCGCTGATCGGTTATTGCGTGCTGATGCCCGTGATCGACGAGATGCACCTGCTGAACCTGTGTGTCGCGCCGGCCGCGCAGCGCGCGGGCGCGGGCCTCGCGCTGCTGCGCGAGGCCGTGCGCATTTCGCGCGCGGAGCGGCTCGACGGCGTGCTGCTCGAGGTGCGGCCGTCCAATCCGCGCGCGATCCATCTGTACGAGCGTTTCGGCTTCATGACGATCGGCCGGCGCAAGAACTACTATCCGGCGAAGCATCGCAGCCGGGAGGACGCGATCGTGATGCGTCTGACGCTGAACAAGGACGAGGGGGACGCGCATGGCGTGGGCTGAAGCGGCGCTCGAGGAAATGGGCCTCGCGCAGATCTGGGTGCGGCGCGGGCAGCGCGCGGACGAAGGCGCGGCAGCCGACGCGCCCGCCGTGGCGCAAACCGGTGCGGCGGACGACGTTTCCGCAGTGACGGCCGATCGGCCGGCGCGCGCGGTGCGTGCACCGGTGCAAGACGATGCGCCGCCGGCGGCCGTGCGAGCCGCCGAGGCCTCGCCGGCTCGCGAGCCGGGCATACCGGCTTCGGGCATACCGGCGCGTCGTGTCGTCGATGGCGATCGCGCACCTGTGCCGGCGGCCTCTGCCGATGCGATACCGCCGATGGGCGACGCACCCGACGATTTCGCCTGGTTCGACGCGGCGCCGCCGGGCGAGCCCGTGCCGGCCGAATCGCGTCCCGCCGAAACGCCGGTCGCGATGCTCGACTGGGATGCGCTGGCCGCGCGCGTGCGCGACTGCACACGCTGCCGGCTGTGCGAAAAGCGGACCAACACCGTGTTCGGCGTCGGCGACCGTGAGGCGGACTGGATGCTGATCGGCGAAGCGCCGGGCGAGAACGAGGACAAGCAGGGCGAGCCGTTCGTCGGCCAGGCCGGCAAGCTGCTCGACAACATGCTGCAGTCGCTGGCGCTCAAGCGCGGCGACAACGTGTATATCGCGAACGTGATCAAGTGCCGGCCGCCCGGCAACCGCAACCCGGAACCGGACGAGGTCGCAAGCTGCGAGCCTTATCTGCAGCGCCAGGTCGCGCTCGTGAAACCGAAGCTGATCGTCGCGCTCGGGCGCTTCGCCGCACAGACGTTGCTGAAGACGGACGCCAGCATCGCGTCGCTGCGCGGCCGCGTGCATGAGTACGAAGGCGTGCCGGTGATCGTCACCTACCACCCGGCGTACCTGTTGCGCAGCCTGCAGGACAAGTCGAAGGCGTGGGTCGACCTGTGCCTCGCGCGCGACACGTTCCGGCGCGCAGAGGGTGGCGACGCGAACGGGCCGGCCGGGCAATGACGACCGGCGCGGCGTTCGCATTCGTCGATACGCTGCGCGACGCCGCGGTTCGCGATCTGGGCTGGTTGCTCGCGAGCCCGAGCCTGCTGACCGCGGCACCCGGCGCGCCGCTCGCGCATCCGTGGCCGGATGCGGCAGGACAATCGGCCGTCGAGGCATGGCTCGCCGCGCTCGATGCGGCGCCCGAGGCGCTGCGCCGCGCGCTCGACGGGGTGCGGCCCACCCGGCTCGGCCGCTACGCCGAATGCCTGCTCGAGTATTTCCTTACGTACGGACCGTCGCTGCGGCTCGTTGCGGCCAATCTTCCGCTACGCAGCAACGGCCTGACGCTCGGCGAAGTCGATTTTCTCGTCGATGCGCCGGGCGGGCAGCGCCTGCACTGGGAACTCGCGGTGAAGTGCTATCTGTGCGCGCCGGTGCGCGACGGCGCGTCGCTCGCCGACTTCGTCGGCCCCAACCTCGTCGACCGGTTCGACCGCAAGCGCAGCCGGCTGCTCGACCACCAGCTGCGGCTCGGCGATCGCGCCGGGTTTACGCTGCTCGGCTACGGCGCGCCGTCCGACGCGCAGATGTTCATCAGGGGCTGGCTGTTCTATCCGCACGGCGCACCGTTGCCGCCGGTGTCCGCCGAAATCTCGCCGGATCACCCGCGCGGTTTCTGGCTGACGCATGCGCAGTGGCCGGCGTGGGCGGCCGCGCAGCGTGCCGGCGTTGCCTGGAGCGTGTTGCCGCGGCTTGCTTGGCTTGCACCGCGGCGTGTTGCAGCCGGCGCTGGTTTCGAACCCGAACCTCTCGCGGCCGCACTCGAACTGCCGTCCGTGCTGGCGACGCGTCAGGCTCCCGACCTGATCGGCATTTATGAACAGGGCGGCGATGGCACGTGGCGCGAGACGGCGCGCGGCTTCGTCGTGCCCGACGACTGGCCGGCGCGTGCGCAGGCATTCGCGGCGCAGGACAACTGACGCCGCGTCAGGCGGCGCTTACCACCAGCGATGGAAGTGATGAACCGGGCCGACGCCGTGGCCGACGTCGAGGCGGCCGCTCGCGGCGATCGCGCCGGTCAGGTAGGTCTTCGCTTCGCGCACCGCGCTTTCGAGATCGGGCCGCTGCGGCAGCAGCGCGGCAATCGCTGACGACAGCGTGCAGCCCGTGCCGTGCGTGTTGCTGACCGGCACGCGCGGGCCGTCGAGCCGCACGGTGTGCGCCGCATCGACGAGCCAGTCGGGGCTCGCGGCCGCGTCGGGCAGGTGGCCGCCTTTCATCAGCACGGCGCGCGCGCCCGTCTGCAGCAACGCCCGGCCTTGCCGGACCATGTCGTCTTCAGTGGTCGCGGGTGCGTCGCCGAGCAGCGCGGCCGCTTCGGGCAGGTTCGGCGTGACGACGGTCGCCAGCGGCAGCAGCGCATCGCGCAGCGCGTCGACCGCGTCGGGCGCGAGCAGCGCATGTGAACTCTTCGAGATCATCACCGTGTCGAGCACGACGAAGCGCGGCGCGTAACGGCGCAGCGCGTCGGCCACCGCGTGCACGATCGCCGCGTTCGCGAGCATCCCGATCTTGACCGCATCGATGCGGATGTCGTCGAACACCGCGTCGAGCTGCGCGGTCACGAACGCGGCGTCCGGCGCGTGCACGCCCGTCACGCCGCGCGTGTTCTGCGCGGTCAGCGCGGTGATCGCGCTGGCGCCATACGCGCTGAGTGCCGAAAACGTCTTCAGGTCGGCCTGGATGCCTGCGCCGCCGCCCGAATCGGAGCCGGCGATCGTCAGGATGTTGGGTATCGGGTGCGTCATGATGGCAACGCGCCGGTTCGAAGACCGGCGCCGGCGGACGGAAACGGGAAGTGTAGCGTCAGTGCCGCGCTTCGCCGATCAGCGCGACCGAGTCGAACTGACGCTGGTTCGCCTGGTGGCGGCGCATCACAAGCCACATCGTCAGGCAGACGAACGTGCCGAACAGCACGATCACGACGCCGACCGGCACGTCGAGCCACACGAGCACCGCATACAGGCACAGCATCACGAGCACCGACAGGTTCTCGTTGAAGTTCTGCACCGCGATCGAATGGCCGGCAGACAGCAGCACGTGGCCGCGGTGCTGCAGCAGCGCGTTCATCGGCACGACGAAGTAGCCCGACAGCGCGCCGACGCAGATCAGGAAGATATACGCGACGATCAGGTAGACGGGCATGCGCAGATGGCCGAAGTGCACGGCCCAGTGCGACGGGAACAGGTCGCGCGTGTAGAACGCCATCAGCATCACCGCGATGCCCATGATGATGCCGACGGGCAGCACGGTCAGCGACTTCTTCAGCGGTATCCGGGCGGCGGCGGCGATCGCGCCGGCCGCGACGCCGACCGCGACCACGGCCTGCAGGATCGCGCCTTCCGAAAGCGACATGCCGAGCGACACCTCGGCCCATTTCAGCACGATGAACTGCAGCGTCGCGCCCGCGCCCCAGAACAGCGTCGTGACCGCCAGCGAGATCTGGCCGAGCTTGTCGCGCCACAGCACCATGAAGCAGTCGGCGAAATCCGTGAGGAGCTTGACCGGGCCGCGTTCCTGCTTCGGATAGCGGGCGCCCGTATCGGGAATGCGCAGGTTGAACAGCGCGGCGACCACGTAGATCGCCATGATGATCGCCATCGCCGCTTCGGCGGGCGTGCCGATCCAGCCGGGCGTGTGCGCGATCACGTGCGATGCGATGTGCGGGCTGATCAGCGCGCCGCCGAGCACGGTGCCGAGAATGATCGAGCTGACGGTCGTACCTTCGATCCAGCCGTTCGCGGCGACCAGCCGATCGGCCGGCAGCAGCTCGGTGAGAATTCCGTATTTGGCGGGCGAGTAGGCCGCCGCGCCAAATCCGACGATCCCGTACGCGATCAGCGGGTGGGCGCCGAACAGCATGATCATGCAGCCGACCACCTTGATCGAGTTGGTGATGAACATCACGCGGCCCTTCGGGCGCGAATCCGCGAAAGCACCGACATACGCCGCCAACACCACATAGGACAACACGAAGAACAGCTTCAGCAGCGGTGTCATCCAGTTGGGGGCGTGGAGGTCTTTCAGCAGGGCGATGGCGGCGATGAGAAGCGCATTGTCGGCCAGCGACGAGAAAAACTGCGCGGCCATGATGGTGTAAAAACCTTTTTTCATCTGATGCGATGCTTTCGTCGCTGCGGCAGGGCCGCGTAGGCCGCCTGATATGCGATCGGCTTATTCCGTTCGAAATGGGTTGTGCGCACGGCTTTATAACATGAAAATACGCCAATTCGGACTAGCAAGATTCCCCGATCGTTCCGCAAATTGTCGGCTTCGGTGCTCAAAAGGCGCGGTAAGCTGATGATTCGCAAGCGTCTTTACGTAAATTTCCCATGCCGCGCCCGATCTCCGCCACCATCCACACCGCCGCTCTCGCGAACAATCTTTCCGTCGTCCGCCGCTTTGCCGGCCCGTCCAAGGTCTGGGCGGTCGTCAAGGCCAACGCGTACGGCCACGGTCTCGCCCGCGCGTTTCCCGGCCTGCGCGGCACCGACGGCTTCGGCCTGCTCGACCTCGACGAGGCCGTGAAGCTGCGCGAGCTCGGCTGGGCCGGCCCGATCCTGCTGCTCGAAGGCTTCTTCCGGTCGACCGACATCGACGTGATCGACCGCTACAGCCTGACGACGACCGTCCACAACGACGAGCAGATGCGGATGCTGGAAACGGCGCGGCTGTCGAAGCCCGTCAACGTGCAGCTCAAGATGAACAGCGGGATGAACCGGCTCGGCTACCTGCCGGAAAAATACCGTGCGGCCTGGGAGCGCGCCCGCGCGTGCCCAGGCATCGGCCAGATCACGTTGATGACCCATTTTTCGGACGCGGACAACGAGCGCGGCGTCGCCGAGCAGCTCGCGACGTTCGAGCGTGGCGCGGAAAACATCGCCGGCGCGCGCAGTCTCGCGAATTCGGCCGCCGTGCTGTGGCATCCGGATACGCACTTCGACTGGGTGCGGCCGGGGATCGTGCTGTACGGCGCGTCGCCGTCCGGGCTGTCGTCCGATATCGCCGACACGGGGCTGAAACCCGCGATGACGCTCGCGTCCGAGCTGATCGCGGTGCAAACGATCGGGAAAGGCCAGGCCATCGGCTATGGCTCGACGTTCTCCGCGCAGGCGCCGATGCGGATCGGCGTCGTCGCGTGCGGCTACGCGGACGGCTATCCGCGCGTCGCGCCCGAAGGCACGCCCGTGATCGTCGACGGCATCCGCACGCGTATCGTGGGCCGCGTGTCGATGGACATGATCACCGTCGACCTGACCCCGTGCCCGCAGGCCGGCGTCGGCGCGCGCGTCGAGCTGTGGGGCAATACACTGCCGATCGACGACGTCGCCCGCCATTGCGGCACGATCGGCTACGAGCTGATGTGCGCGGTCGCCGGCCGCGTGCCCGTGCGCGCGGAATAAGGGCGTTGCGCGTGGCCAAACAGAAAACCGTCTACGTCTGCAGCGAGTGCGGCGGGCAGACCCCGAAGTGGCAGGGGCAGTGTCCGTCGTGCCAGGCCTGGAATACGCTGGTCGAATCGGTCGCCGAGTCGCCGTCGGCCCACCGTTTCCAGTCGCTCGCGAAGCGGGCGCCCGTCCAGCGCCTCGTCGACATCGAAGCGGCCGACGTGCCGCGCTTCTCGACCGGCATCGGCGAATTCGACCGCGTGCTCGGCGGCGGGCTGGTCCCCGGCGGCGTCGTGCTGATCGGCGGCGATCCGGGCATCGGCAAGTCGACGCTGCTGCTGCAGTCGCTCGCGGACATCGCGAGCGAACGGCGCGCGCTCTATATCAGCGGCGAGGAATCGGCCGCGCAGATCGCGTTGCGCGCGCAACGGCTTGCGCTGCTCGACGGCGGTACGCCGGCGGCCGAGCTGCAGCTGCTCGCCGAGATCCAGCTCGAAAAGATCCAGGCCGCGATCGACGCGGAGCGGCCCGACGTGGCCGTGATCGACTCGATCCAGACCGTCTATTCGGAAGCGCTCACGTCGGCGCCGGGCTCGGTCGCGCAGGTGCGCGAATGCGCGGCGCAGCTCACGCGCATCGCGAAACAGTCGGGCACCGCGATCATCATGGTCGGGCATGTGACGAAGGAGGGCAACCTGGCCGGCCCGCGCGTGCTCGAGCACATCGTCGACACGGTGCTGTATTTCGAGGGCGACACGCATTCGTCGTTCCGGCTCGTGCGCGCGTTCAAGAACCGCTTCGGCGCGGTCAACGAACTCGGCGTGTTCGCGATGACCGAGCGCGGGCTGCGCGGCGTCGCGAATCCGTCCGCGCTGTTCCTGTCGCAGCACGAGCAGATCGTGCCCGGCTCGTGCGTGCTCGTCACGCAGGAAGGCACGCGCCCGCTGCTCGTCGAAATCCAGGCGCTGGTCGATACCGCGCACGTGCCGAACCCGCGCCGGCTCGCGGTCGGCCTCGAGCAGAACCGGCTCGCGATGCTGCTCGCGGTTCTGCACCGGCACGCGGGCATCGCGTGCTTCGACCAGGACGTGTTCCTCAATGCAGTGGGCGGCGTGAAGATCACCGAGCCGGCCGCCGACCTCGCGGTGCTGCTCGCGATCCATTCGTCGATGCGCAACAAGGCGCTGCCGAAGGGGCTGATCGTGTTCGGCGAAGTGGGGCTGGCGGGCGAGATCCGGCCGTCCCCGCGCGGGCAGGAGCGGCTGCGCGAGGCGGCGAAGCTCGGCTTCACGGCCGCGCTGATCCCGAAGGCGAATGCGCCGAAACAGCCGATCGAAGGGTTGAACGTGATGGCCGTCGAGCGGATCGAGCAGGCGATCGACCGCGTGCGCGATCTCGAGTGATCGGCCCGGCAGCCGTGCGGGCTGTGCCTGTCGGCGATCTGTCGCGTAATTCTCTGTAAAGAATATGTAGGCTGCTGTAACCCGCCGGACATCGCTTTTCCCTATCCTTTGCCGGATTGTCGAACCGCGCAATGCGAAGGGAACCTATGTTGAAATCGTATGGGGAAGCGCCGGGCGGACGCCTTTACAACCTGCGCGGCTGCCGCGTGTCGGAGCCGATTCGCCAGCCCTGGGGCGGCGGATGCCGGATCGTCGAATGGATCGACGAGGAAGGGCGCCTGGCGCGCAAGGTCGTGTCCGAGGACGTGACCGAAGCGGAAGTCGCCGCGGCGATCCGGCGGCCGACCGAAGGGCGCCGGTACCTGATGGGCGACGACGAGCAACTGCCGCGCGACACGCTGCCGCGGCGCTGAGCCGGCAGGCGGCCTGCGAACCGACGGACAAGGGCAGTAAAAAGGCCGGGCCAGTGCGCCCGGCCTTGTCGCATGCGGGCCCGATGGCTTGTCGAAGAACCGGTGCCGCCAGCGCGCCGGGCCGGCGGCACCGGCCGGCTGCACTGCGGCCGCGTTCAGCCGATCTGTTCGAGCTCTTCGTGCGCGGCGAGCCAGTCGGCCTCGATCGTTTCGAGACGCGTGTTGACGTCGCCGAGCTTGCGGATCGCGTCGGTCAGCTCCGTCTTGCGCGCTGCCTCGTAGCTCGCCGGATCGGCGACGAACGCGTCGAGGCGCGCCTTCTCCGCGTGTAGCGTCTCCATTTCCTTTTCGAGCTTCGTGATGCGCGACTGCAGCGGTTTTTTCAACACCGACAGGCGCTGCCGCTCCTCGGCGGCCTGACGCTTCTGGTCCTTGCGGTTCGTCGCGGCGCCCGCGCCCGACGAGGCCGCGCTGTCGGCCTTCGCGGCCGCGCGCTGCTCGGCCGCATGCTGCAGCAGCCAGTCGCGGTAATCGTCTAGGTCGCCGTCGAACGGCTGCAGCCGGTGCTTCGCGACCAGCATGAACTGGTCGGTCGTCGCGCGCAGCAGGTGGCGGTCGTGCGATACGAGGATCAGCGTGCCTTCGAACTGCGCGAGCGCCATCGTCAGCGCGTGGCGTGTTTCGAGATCGAGGTGGTTCGTCGGTTCGTCGAGCAGCAGCAGGTTCGGCTTCTGCCAGATGATCAGTGCGAGCGCGAGCCGCGCCTTTTCTCCGCCCGAGAACGGGCCGACGGCACTCATCGCCATGTCGCCAGAGAAATTGAACCCGCCGAGGAAGTCGCGCAACTCCTGCTCGCGCGTGTCGGGCGCGAGCCGCGCGAGATGCGCGAGCGGCGAATCGTCCTCGCGCAGCGTCTCGAGCTGATGCTGAGCGAAATAACCGATCGTCAGCCCCTTGCCCTCGCGGACGTCGCCCGACAGCGGTGCGAGCGTGCCGGCCAGCGTCTTGATCAGCGTCGACTTGCCCTGGCCGTTCGCGCCAAGCAGGCCGATGCGCTGCCCGTTCTGGATCGACAGCGCCACGCGTTCGACGATCGGGATGTCCGCGCCGTTGTCGGCATGGTAGCCGCAGCGGACGTCTTCCATCACCATCATCGGGTTCGGTGCGGCGTCGGGCGTGCGGAATTCGAACGTGAACGGCGATGCGATGTGCGCGGGCGCGATCAGCTCCATCTTCTCGAGCGCCTTCATCCGGCTTTGCGCCTGCTTGGCCTTGGTGGCCTTGGCCTTGAAGCGGTCGACGAAGCTCTGCAGGTGCTCGATCGTCTTCTGCTGTTTTTCGTATGCGCTTTGCTGCAGCGCCAGTTGCTGCGCGCGCAGCACTTCGAATTGCGAGTAGTTGCCGCCGTAGCGCTTCACCAGGCGGTTTTCCAGGTGCAGCGTGACGTTGCAGATCGAATCGAGGAATTCGCGGTCGTGCGAGATCACGACGAGCGTGCCGGGGTAGCGGTGCAGCCAGTCTTCGAGCCAGACGATCGCGTCGAGGTCGAGGTGGTTGGTCGGTTCGTCGAGCAGCAGCAGGTCGGAGCGGCACATCAGCGCCTGCGCGAGGTTCAGGCGCATGCGCCAGCCGCCGGAGAAGCTCGCGACGGGCTCGCGTGTCTGGGCGAGCGTGAAACCGAGGCCGAGCAGCAGCGCTTCGGCGCGGGCGGGCGCGGTGTAGCCGTCGGCATCGGCGAAGGCCGCGTGCGCGTCGGCTTCGGCGGCGCCGTCATGCGCGGCGGACGCGGCCGCGATGCGCGCCTCGATCTCGCGCAGCGCGGCGTCGCCATCGAGCGTGTAGTCGAGCGCCGAACGGTCGACCGCGGGCGTTTCCTGCGACACGTGGGCGATCCGCCACGACGGCGGCATCGAGAAATCGCCGGCGTCCGAGTGCAGCTCGCCGCGCAGGACCGCGAACAGCGTCGACTTGCCGGCGCCGTTCGCGCCGATCAGGCCGGCTTTCTCGCCGGGATTGAGCACGAACGAGGTCGACTCGAACAGCGGCTTGGTGCCTCGCGCAAGGCTGAACTGATTGAAACGGATCACGGCGGAAATGACTGGCCAAAACCGCTATTCTAGACTGCGCGCCGCTCTTGCCGGGCATCGGCCGCTCGGCGGATGCCGCAACGGCGCGATTTCGCCTAGACTTCACGTCGATCCGGTTTCGTAAAAGGAGTGCCCGATGTCCACCCTGTATTCGTTCAGCGCAGAGACGCTCGCCGGCGCGCCGGTTTCGCTCGACGCGTATCGCGGCAAGGTGCTGCTGATCGTCAACACCGCGAGCGAGTGCGGTTTCACGCCGCAATACGCGGGCCTGCAGAAACTGTACGACCAGTACGCGGCGCGCGGCTTCTTCGTGCTCGGCTTCCCGTGCAACCAGTTCGGCAAGCAGGAGCCCGGCGACGCCGCGCAGATCGGCGCGTTCTGCGAGCGCAATTACGGCGTCACGTTCCCGATGTTCGCGAAGATCGACGTGAAGGGCGACCATGCGCATCCGCTGTACCGCTACCTGACCGACGAGGCGCCCGGCATTCTCGGCCTCAAGGCGATCAAGTGGAATTTCACGAAATTCCTGATCGACCGCGAAGGGCGCATCGTCAAACGCTACGCGCCGTCGACCAAGCCCGACGAAATCGCCGCGGATATCGACAAGCTGCTGTGACGGCGGGCGCTGCCGTCCTTCCTGCGGCTACAGGATCGGCGCGAACAGCCGCGCGACGTGCATCGCGATCCGCCGCCATGCGGGCGACTGGCGGTATTCGTTCGCGTCGACGCCATACGCCTGCGCGAAGTCGGCATCGAGCATCGTCTCGACCTCGTCGGCGAATGCGCGGTCGACGGTCAGCACCATGATCTCGAAGTTGAGTCGGAACGAGCGGTTGTCGAGATTCGCGCTGCCGATCGCCGCCGCGATGCGGTCGATCAGCACGACCTTCTGGTGCAGGAAGCCGGGCCGGTAGCGGAACACCTTGACGCCCGCGTCGATCAGGTCGCGCGCGTACAGCTTCGACGCCTCGAACACCACGTAGTGATCGCGTCGGCTCGGGATCAGGATGCGCACGTCGACGCCGCGCATCACCGCGAGCTTCAGCGCGCAGAGCACGGCTTCGTCGGGGACGAGGTACGGCGAGGTGATCCAGATCCGCTCGCGCGCGGCATTGATCGCCTCGACGAAGAACAGCGAGCCGGTTTCCTGCTTGTCGGCCGGCCCCATCGGCACCACGAGGCAATGCATGCCGTCGCCGGGCTGCGCGGGCGGCGGCAGCGCGAGCGGCGGCAGCTTCTGCGTCGCCCAGTGCCAGTCTTCGGCGAACACGTACTGGATGCTCGCGACCACGGGGCCGCGGATCTCGATGTGCGTGTCGCGCCACGGCGACAGGCGCGGCTTCGCGCCGAGATATTCGACGCCGACGTTGTGGCCGCCGACGAACGCGCGATTGCCGTCGACGACGACGATCTTGCGATGGTTGCGGAAGTTGAGCTGGAAGCGGTTGACGAACTTGCGATTGGTCGCGAACGGATGGACCTCGACGCCGCCCCGGCGCAGCGTGTCGACGTAGCTGTGCGGCAGGTCGAAGCTGCCGATGCTGTCGTACAGCAGGCAGCAGCGCACGCCGGCCGCCGCACGCGCCAGCAGCGAGTCGAGCAGCATCTGGCCGAGCGCATCGTCGCGCACGATGAAGAACTGGACGATCACATAGTCGCGCGCGCCATCGATCGCCGACAGGATCGCCGAGAACGTCGCGTCGCCGTTCACGAGCGTGCGCACCGAATTGCCACCGAGGAACGGCATGCCGCCGAGCCGCGTGAGTGCGAGCACGGCGGCCTGGCCGAGCGCGGCGGCGGCCGGCCCGTCGGTTGCGTCGGTCGCATCGGCGCTGAGCCACGGCGAGCGCGGTGCGTGCGTGCGCAACAGTTCCAGCTCGTGGCGCCGTGCGTCGACGTAGCCGGAGAACTTGCTGCGGCCGAGGAACAGGTACGGAATGAGCGTCAGGTACGGCATCGCGGCGAGCGAGACGGCCCACGCGATCGCGCCTTGCGACGTGCGCGTGTTCATGATCGCGTGGCATGCCGCGACGATCCCGAGCACGTGGATGGTCAGGATCAGGGTGCCGAGATGTAGCCAGTCGAGGGTCATGGGCGCGTGACGGACTCCTGAGGTCGTGCGGCGCGGCGGCCGCTTACGCGCATCTTACCCAACCGTGCGGCGCAGCGGTGCGCCGCACGGTCAGGGAGCCGGGCGGCTCAGTCCTTGCGCGGCAGGTCCGACGCCTGGATCAGGAACACGGTGTCGTCGCCCGCGCTGGTGGGCAGCCACGTCAGTTCGAGGCCGCCGAACGCGGCTTCGACGTGCTCGCGCTCGTTGCCGATCTCGACGACGAGCACGCCGTCGTCGTGCAGCCAGCGGTGCGCTTCGGCGACGATGCGTCGCACGATGTCCATCCCGTCGTCGCCGCCCGCGAGCGCCATCTCCGGCTCGTGCCGGTATTCGGGCGGCAGCGCGGCCATCGACGACGCGTTCACGTACGGCGGGTTCGTCAGGATCACGTCGTAGCGTGCGCCGGGGTCGGTGCGGAACGCGGGCAGCGGCGCGTAGAGATCGCCGCGGTGCAGCGCGATGCGGTCTTCGAGGCCGTAGTCGCGCACGTTGATCTCCGCGACTTCGAGTGCTTTGTCGGACAGGTCGACCGCATCGATCTCGGCGTTCGGGAACGCGCTCGCCGCGAGGATCGCAAGGCAGCCGGAGCCCGTGCACAGTTCGAGCACCGCGCCGACCTGCTCGGGATCGGCGACATATGGCTGCAGCCCGTCGTCGAGCAGCTCGCCGATGAACGAGCGCGGCACGATCACGCGTTCGTCGACGTAGAAGCGGTGGCCATGCATCCAGGCTTCATGCGTGAGGTATGCGGCCGGCACGCGGTCGGTCGCGCGCCGTTCGATCACGGCGAGCACGGCTGCGATTTCGTCGGGCAGCAGCCGCGCGTCGAGGAACGGCTCGAGCGTGTCGAGCGGCAGGTCGAGCGTATGCAGCACGAGGTAGGCCGCTTCGTCGTACGCATTGTCGGAGCCGTGGCCGAAGGCGAGCTTCGCCTTCGAGAAGCGCGTGACCGCGTAGCGCAGCAGGTCGCGGACAGTGGCAAAAGGTGTCGTCATGCGAGGCTCCATCAGGCGATCAGTTGTTCGAGCACGCGGCGGTACACGTTCTTCAGCGGGTCGACGAAACGCACTTCGATGTGCTCGTCGATCTTGTGGATGCTGCCGTTCGGCGGACCGAACTCGATCACCTGCGGGCAGATGCGCGCGATGAAGCGGCCGTCCGACGTGCCGCCCGTGGTCGACAGTTCGGTCGTGATGCCGGTCTCGGTACGAATCGCGTTTTCCAGCGCATTCGACAGCTCGCCGCGCGGCGTCAGGAACGGCAGGCCGCTCACCGACCACTTCAGCGTGTATTCGAGGCCGTGCCTGTCGAGGATCGCGTGCACGCGCGCCTGCAGGCCCTCGACGGTGCTCGCGGTGGAGAACCGGAAGTTGAACAGCAGGTCGGCATGGCCGGGGATCACGTTGGTCGCGCCGGTGCCCGCGTGCAGGTTCGATACCTGCCAGGTGGTCGGCGGGAAATATTCGTTGCCTTCGTCCCACTGCTCGGCGGCGAGCTCGGCGAGCGCCGGCGCGAGCAGGTGGATCGGGTTCTTCGCGAGGTGCGGATACGCGATGTGGCCCTGCACGCCCTTGACGACCAGCTCGCCCGACATCGACCCGCGGCGGCCGTTCTTGACGACGTCGCCGAGCTCGGCGGTCGACGTCGGCTCGCCGACGATGCAGTAGTCGACGCGTTCGCCGCGCGCCTGCAGCAGTTCGACGACCTTCACGGTGCCGTCGGTGGCCGGGCCTTCCTCGTCGCTCGTGATCAGGAATGCGATCGCGCCGCGGTGGCCGGGATGGGCCGCGACGAATTCCTCGGACGCGACGACGAACGCCGCGAGCGACGTCTTCATGTCGGCCGCGCCGCGGCCGTACAGCTTGCCGTCGCGATGGGCGGGGATGAACGGCGGCGAGGTCCACTGCTCGAGCGGGCCGGTCGGCACGACGTCGGTGTGGCCCGCGAACGCGAGCAGCTTGCCGTCGCGGCCGTCGGCGCCGCGCTTGACGGCCCACAGGTTGGTCACGCCGTGCGACGCGATGGTCTCGCATTCGAAGCCGAGCGCGGCGAGGCGCCCGGTCATGATCTGCTGGCAATGCTGGTCGTCGGGCGTCACGGACGCGCGGGCGATCAACTGTTCGGTAAGGGCTAGGGTGGCGGACATGGTTCGGACCACTTTCGATAAAAAATGCCGGCGCGGTGGCCGGCAGCGACATGACGTCGGGCCAGGGCCTGTTCACGCTAATAACGGGCTTGCGCAGGCCCCCGGAAGGGCCGAGCGCAAGGATCGCGACGAAGCGAATACTCGACGTATTCGCGAGGAGCATGACGCGGCGATCGGCCCTTCTGGGGGCCAGCCCCACGAATGATTTTTTCCAAACAGGGGAACGTGCCTTGCCGGCCGCATTGCGGCGTCGCGCGTCGCTTGTTTGGCTCGGCCAAACGGCGCTCCTTGCTTCTTGCACTGCAGCCGGCAAGGCACGTTCGCAAGCCCGTTATTAGCGTGAACAGGCCCTTCTACAGGCGCAGCGCGGGCGGCCCTATGCGGCAAACAGCGCCGCGTATTGATCGGCCGCGAAGCCGAGCGATTTCACGCGACCGTTGACGACGAGCACGGGGCGCTTGATGACCGACGGCTTGTGGATCATCAGCGCGACCGCGCCGGTCTTCGTTTCGGCGGCCGCCTTCATCGCGTCGTCCAGGCCGCGCCACGTGGTGCCGCGCTTGTTCACGAGCGCGTCGAGCGACACGTCCTTCAGCCAGTCTTCAACCAGCGGCGCGCTGACGCCGAGCTTCTTGAAATCGTGGAACTCGAATTCGACGCCGTGATCGTCGAGCCACACGCGGGCCTTCTTCACGGTGTCGCAGTTCGGAATGCCGTAGACGACCACGGTGTGCGGCTTCGCCATCAGTCGCCTCGCAGCAGCTCGTTCAGGCCGACCTTCGCGCGGGTCTTCGCGTCGACCTTCTTGACGATCACCGCGCAGTACAGGCTGTGCGAACCGTCCTTCGACGGCAGGTTGCCGGCGACCACGACCGAGCCGGCCGGGATGCGGCCGTAGCTGACTTCGCCCGTTTCGCGGTCGTAGATCTTCGTGCTCTGGCCAAGATACACGCCCATCGAGATCACCGAGTTTTCCTCGACGATCACGCCTTCGACGACTTCCGAGCGCGCGCCGATGAAGCAGTTGTCCTCGATGATGACGGGGTTCGCCTGCAGCGGCTCGAGCACGCCGCCGATGCCGACGCCGCCCGACAGGTGCACGTTCTTGCCGATCTGCGCGCACGAACCGACCGTGGCCCACGTGTCGACCATCGTGCCTTCGTCGACGTAGGCGCCGATGTTCGTGTACGACGGCATCAGCACGACGTTCTTCGCGATGAACGAGCCGCGGCGCGCGATGGCCGGCGGGACGACGCGGAAGCCGCCCGCGGCGAAGTCTTCGGCCGTGTAGTTCGCGAACTTCGACGGCACCTTGTCGTAGAACTGCGAGTAGCCGCCGGCCGCCATCGGTGCGTTGTCTTCCAGGCGGAACGACAGCAGCACGGCCTTCTTCAGCCACTGATGCACGGTCCAGTTGCCGTCGATTTTCTCGGCGACGCGCAGCGCACCCTTGTCGAGTTGCTCGATCGCGTGAGCGACGGCCTCGCGGACTTCCGCGGGCGCGGCCTTCGGCGACAGCTCGGCGCGGTTTTCCCAGGCGGTATCGATGATTTGCTGAAGTTGTTGCGACATGTTCGTTTTCGCAGGAGATGGATGGAATTGATCGGGATGGACGATTACCGCGCGAGAGAACGGCAGAAATCGACGATGCGTTGCGCGCCCTCGACGCATTCGGGGGTGCCCGCGACGAGCGCGATCCGGATGAAATCGCGGCCCGGGTTCGACCCGTGCGCATCGCGCGCCAGGTACGAGCCGGGCAGAACCGTCACATTATAGTCGGCGTACAGGCGGCGGGCGAACTCGGTGTCCGACAGCCCGGTGCGCGACACGTCGGCCCACAGGTAGAACGCGGCGTCGGGCAGTTTCACGTCAATCACGTCGGCGAGCATCGGCGTGACCGTATTGAACTTCTGCAGGTACAGCGCGCGGTTCTCGCGCACGTGCGCCTCGTCGTTCCACGCGGCGATGCTGGCGTGCTGCCAGACCGGCGACAGCGCCGCGCCGTGGTACGTGCGGTACAGCAGGAATTTCTTCAGCAGTGCCGCGTCGCCGGCGACGAAGCCCGAGCGCATGCCCGGCACGTTCGAGCGCTTCGACAGGCTCGACAGCATCACGAGCCGCTCGAAGCCGCGGCCGAGGCGGTGCGCGGCCTCGAGGCCGCCGAGCGGCGGCGTCGCTTCGTCGAAATAGATTTCCGAATAGCACTCGTCCGACGCGATCACGAAACCGTGGCGGTCGGACAGCGCGAACAGCTCGCGCCAGTCGTCGAGCGTCAGCACGGCGCCCGTCGGGTTGCCCGGCGAGCACACGTACAGCAGCTGCGTGCGCGCCCAGACGTCGTCGGGCACGGCCGCGTAGTCGCACGCGAAGTTGCGGGCCGGGTCGCTGTTCGCGAAATAGGGTTCGGCACCGGCCAGCAGCGCCGCGCCTTCGTAAATTTGATAGAAGGGATTCGGACAGAGTACGATCGCCTTCTCGCCCTGCCCGGACGGGCGCGCGTCGATCACGGTCTGCGCGAGCGAGAACAGCGCCTCGCGCGACCCCGACACGGGCAGCACCTGCGTGGCCGGATCGATCGCCGGCAGCCCGTAGCGGCGCTCGAGCCAATGCGCGATCGATGTGCGCAGCGCGTCCGAGCCGGCCGTGGCCGGGTACGACGCAAGGCCGTCGAGCGCGGCCACGACGGCGTCGCGGATCAGCGCCGGGGTCGGGTGCTTGGGCTCGCCGATGCCGAAGCTGATCGGTTTGAGGTCGCCGGAGGGCGTCACGTCCTTGAACAGGGCGCGCAGCTTTTCGAAGGGATAGGGCTGGAGCGAGTCGAGTCGAGGGTTCACGGGCGAAGCGGCCATCGCGGCCGGTTGGAGCGAAAGAAGCGGCGGGCGTGCCGCGCGGCTGCGAACGGGCGCCGACGGCGCGCGGGTCGCAACGGACGATTATAGCGTGACGGAATGCGGTCACGGCCCGTCGGAACGGCGGCCGGGCCGGTCGAATAAAGGGTATCGAACCAAATGAATAACGCGGTACGCGGCAGCTTGCCGACGCTGGCCATCCTGATCGGCGCGTCAGTATGGGGCCTGATCTGGTATCCGTTGCGGATCCTCGCGTCGCTCGGCGTGACGGGCACGCTGGCGAGCGCGCTGACGAGCCTCGTCGCGTTCCTGTTCGTGATCGTCACACGGCACCGCACGATCGCGACGCTGCGCTGGCACTGGGTGCTGCCGGGCATCGCGGTGACGGCCGGCGTGACGAACCTCGGTTTCGTATGGGGCACGATCCACGGCGAGGTGCTGCGCGTGATGCTGCTGTTCTACCTGACCCCCGCATGGACCGCGATCTACGCGCACTTCCTGCTGCGCGAGCGGCTGACCTGGGCCGGCGCGGGGCTGGCGGCGCTGTCGATCGGCGGTGCGATGCTGATGCTGTGGTCGCCGACGCTCGGCTTGCCGCTGCCGGCCAACCCGGCCGAATGGGCCGGTCTCGCGGCCGGGCTGAGTTTCGCGATGAGCAACGTGCTCGTGATCAAGGCGAGCCGCGAGCTGCCCGGGATGCGCGCGGAGATGCGCACCGCGACGCTGTTCGGCGGCGCGGCGGTATTCGGCGCGATCGCGTCGCTGTTCGAAGGGTTGCCGGCCGTGCCGGCGGGCGGCCAGCTCGGCGTCGCCGCGCTGATCGTCGCCGCGATCGGCGTGACGATGGCGGCGAACAACCTGCTCGTGCAATACGGCCTCGCGCGCGTGCCGGCGAACCGCGCGTCGATCATCATGCTGTTCGAGATCGTGATCACCGCGCTGTCGGCGTGGGTGTTCGCGAACGAGCTGCCGACCGCGCGCGAGTGGGCGGGCGGCGTGTGCATCGTGCTGGCGACGCTGCTGTCGAGCCGGGTCCATCGTGCCGCGCCGGCACCGGGCAAACCCGGCGACGGTCGGGACGGCGCACGCGCGATGGTATGATGGAAGCCGTTTGCGGGGCCCAACGCTGTATGCGCGCGGCCCCGCTTTTGAATTCCGGGGCGCGTCGCGCGCATGGGCCGTCCGGCCCCGCGCAGCGCGGCCCCGTCCGTTTCACACCTTCTTCACATCCGATACTGCCGTGCGTCTGAGCTCGATCAAACTCGCTGGCTTCAAATCCTTCGTCGATCCCACGCATTTCCAGGTTCCGGGCCAGCTTGTCGGCGTGGTGGGCCCGAACGGGTGCGGCAAGTCCAACATCATCGACGCCGTGCGCTGGGTGCTCGGCGAGTCGCGCGCGTCCGAGCTGCGCGGCGAATCGATGCAGGACGTGATCTTCAACGGCTCGACCGCCCGCAAGCCCGGCAGCCGGGCAAGCGTCGAGCTGATCTTCGACAACTCCGACGGCCGCGCGGCCGGGCAGTGGGGCCAATACGGCGAAATCGCCGTGAAGCGCGTGCTGACGCGCGACGGCACGTCGAGCTACTACATCAACAACCTGCCGGCGCGCCGCCGCGACATCCAGGACATCTTCCTCGGCACCGGCCTCGGGCCGCGTGCCTACGCGATCATCGGGCAGGGCATGATCGCGCGGATCATCGAGGCGAAGCCGGAAGAGCTGCGCGTGTTCCTCGAGGAAGCCGCGGGCGTGTCGAAGTACAAGGAGCGCCGCCGCGAAACCGAGAACCGCCTGCACGACACGCGCGAGAACCTGACGCGCGTCGAGGACATCGTCCGCGAGCTCGGCGCGAACCTCGAGAAGCTCGAGGCGCAGGCCGTCGTCGCGACCAAGTACAAGGAACTCGTCGCCGACGGCGAGGAGAAGCAGCGCCTGTTGTGGCTGCTGCGCAAGAACGAGGCCGCCGGCGAGCAGCAGAAGCAGCAGCGCGCGATCGAACAGGCGCAGATCGACCTCGAGGCGCAGACGGCCAGGCTGCGCGAGGTCGAGTCGCAGCTCGAGACACTGCGCGTCGCGCATTACTCGGCGAGCGATGCGATGCAGGGCGCGCAGGGCGCGCTTTACGAAGCGAATGCCGAGGTGAGCCGCCTCGAAGCAGAGATCAAGTTCATCGTCGAATCGCGCAATCGCGTGCAGGCGCAGATCGCGGCGCTGAACGCGCAGCGCGAGCAATGGCGCGCGCAGGCCGAGAAGTCGCAGGACGATCTCGAGGAAGCCGAAGAGGCGCGCGCGATGGCCGACGAGAAGGCCGCGCTCGCCGAGGACAACGCAGCCGCGAAGCACGACGCGCTGCCGGCGCTCGAGGCGAAGTGGCGCGACGCGCAGGCGCAGCTCAACGACGAGCGCGCGCGGATCGCGCAGACCGAACAGTCGCTGAAGCTCGAAGCCGCGCACCAGCGCAACGCCGACCAGCAGCTCCAGCAGCTTCAGCAGCGCCATGAGCGCCTGAAGAGCGAAGCGGGCGGGCTCGATGCGCCTGACGAGGCGCAGCTCGAAGAGCTGCGCATGCAGCTTGCGGAGCAGGAAGAAATCCTCGCCGAAGCGCAGGCGCGTCTCGCCGACGCGCAGGAAACGGTGCCGCGCCTCGACGGCGAACGCCGTGCCGCGCAGGAGCGCGTGCAGGCCGAAGGCGCGCAGATCCACCAGCTCGAGGCGCGCCTCGCCGCACTGAAGCAGCTTCAGGAAAACGTGCAGACCGAAGGCAAGGTGCAGCCGTGGCTCGACAAGCACGAGCTCAGCGCGCTGCCGCGCCTGTGGAAGAAACTGCACGTCGAGGCGGGCTGGGAAGCGGCGCTCGAAGCCGTGCTGCGCGAGCGCCTCGCCGCGCTCGAAGTGTCGAATCTCGACTGGGTGAAGGCGTTCGCGACCGATGCACCGCCCGCGAAGCTCGCGTTCTACGCGCCGCCCGCGACCGGTGAGCCGCCCGCGGCGGTGGCCGGGCTGCGTCCGGTGCTGTCGCTCGTGCGCATCGACGACGCGGGCATTCGCGCGGTGCTGAACGACTGGCTCGGCAACGTCTATGTCGCCGACGACGTCGCGCAGGCGCTTGCGACGCGCACGCAACTGCCGGCAGGCGGTGCATTCGTCGTCAAGGCCGGCCATATCGTCACGCGCGTCGGCGTGCAGTTGTACGCAGCCGATTCGGAGCAGGCCGGGATGCTGGCCCGCCAGCAGGAAATCGAGAACCTGACGCGCCAGGTGCGTGCGCAGGCACTGCTCGCCGACGAGGCGCGCACGGCCGCCGTGCGCGCGGAAGCCGCGCATACGCAGGCCACGCAGGCGCTCGGCGACGTGCGCGCGCAGGCCGAGCGTGCGACGCAGCGTGTGCATGCGCTGCAGATGGACGTATTGAAGCTCGCGCAGGCACACGAGCGCTATACGCAGCGCAGCACGCAGATCCGCGAGGAACTCGAGGAAATCGGTGCGCAGATCGAAGAACAGCGCGCGCTGCGCGCGGAGTCGGAAGCGAATTTCGAACGCTTCGACGGCGAACTCGCGGAGCTGCAGGCACGCTTCGAGGACAACCAGCTCGCGTTCGAATCGCTCGACGAATCGCTGACGCAGGCGCGTCAGGAGGCGCGTGACCTGGAGCGCGGCGCGAACGACGCGCGCTTCGCCGCACGCAACGCGGTGACCCGGATCGACGAGCTCAAGCGCAGCATCCAGGTTGCGCACGAGCAGAGCGAGCGTGTCGCCGCGTCGCTGGAAGACGCGCGTGCCGAACTCGAGACGATCAACGAGCAGACCGCGCACACGGGCCTGCAGGACGCGCTCGAGATTCGCGCGGTGAAGGAGGAAGCGCTGCAGGCCGCGCGGATCGAGCTCGACGACCTGACCGCGAAGCTGCGCGCGTCGGACGAGCAGCGTCTCGTCACCGAGCGTTCGCTGCAGCCGCTGCGCGACCGCATCACCGAGCTGCAGCTGAAGGAGCAGGCCGCGCGCCTGTCCGTCGAGCAGTTCGCCGAGCAGCTCGCGACGGCCGAGGTCGACGAGGCCGCGCTGAGCGAGAAGCTGACGCCGGATCTGAAACCGTCGTACCTTCAGGGCGAGGTCACCCGGCTCAACAATGCGATCAATGCACTCGGCCCGGTGAACATGGCCGCGCTCGACGAGCTGAAGGCCGCGAGCGAGCGCAAGGTGTTCCTCGACGCGCAGTCGGCCGACCTGATCGACGCAATCACGACGCTCGAGGACGCGATCCACAAGATCGACCAGGAAACCCGCACGCTGCTGCAGGGTACCTTCGACGAGGTCAACCGCCATTTCAGCGACCTGTTCCCGCGCCTGTTCGGCGGCGGCCAGGCGAAGCTGATCATGACGGGCGACGAGATCCTCGATGCCGGCGTGCAGGTGATGGCGCAGCCGCCCGGCAAGAAGAACGCGACGATTCACCTGCTGTCGGGCGGCGAAAAAGCGCTGACCGCGACCGCGCTGGTGTTCGCGATGTTCCAGCTGAACCCGGCGCCGTTCTGTCTGCTCGACGAGGTCGACGCGCCGCTCGACGACGCGAACACCGAACGTTTCGCGAATCTCGTACGCGCGATGTCCGACAAGACGCAGTTCCTGTTCATCTCGCACAACAAGATCGCGATGGAGATGGCGCAGCAACTGATCGGCGTGACGATGCAGGAGCAGGGCGTGTCGCGGATCGTTGCGGTGGACATGGAAACCGCGGCGGGTTTTGCCCAGAATTGACGTTTGACGAAACCGGATCGCGTTCGCGCGGCGCATGGGCGCCCGTTCGCGATCCCGACGAAAAAGAATTGCTGATGGAGCGTGCATGGACGAGTTGACACTCGGTTTGATCGGCGCGGGCGCCGTCGTGGTGGGCGGCGTCGTGGTCTACAACGCATGGCAGGGCGCGAAGGTGCGGCGCAGGATGCCGCGCCCGATGCCGGAGGAAGCGGCCGAGGCGATGAACCGCCCCGAGCGCGACGAAGAGTTGCCGTTCATCGAACCGGTGCGCCAGCCGGCGCGCCGCGAGCCCGCGGCACCGGTCGCCGCGGCTGCCGCGCCGGCCGAAGCCGCGCGCGTCGAGCCGACGTTCGGAGGTGCGGCGCCAGCGGACATGCCGGCCGATCTGCAGGCCGAGGCGACCGGCGCCGACCTGTCGCCCGAGTCGGCCGAACCGGCCGCCGGTGAAGAAGCGGTGCCTGCCGCCGCGCACGAACCGGCCGCCGAACCGGCCGAATCGTCCGAACCCGTGCTGCCGGCCGCGACGACGATCTCGTCGACGCCGCCCGCGATCGTCGACCGCCGGATCGACTGCATCGTGCCGATCCGCCTCGCCGGGCCGCTGCCGGGCGACAAGATCCTGCCGGCCGCGCAGCGGCTGCGCCGTGCGGGCAGCAAGCCCGTGCACATCGAAGGCAAGCCGGAAGGCGGCCAGTGGGAGCTGCTGCAGAACGGCGTGCGCTACGAAGAACTGCGCGCGGCCGCGCAGCTCGCGAACCGCAGCGGCGCGCTGAACGAGCTCGAATTCTCCGAATTCGTGACGGGCGTCCAGCAGTTCGCCGACACGATCGACGGCGCACCGGAATTCCCGGACATGATGGAGACGGTGGCGATGGCGCGCGAACTCGACGCCTTTGCCGCGCAGTGCGACGCGCAACTGTCGATCAACGTGATGTCGGACGGCGCGCCGTGGTCGGCGAACTACGTGCAGGCGGTCGCATCGCAGGACGGGCTGCTGCTGTCGCGCGACGGCACGCGTTTCGTGAAGCTCGACGCGAAGCAGAACCCCGTGTTCATGCTGCAGTTCGGCGACACGAACTTCCTGCGCGACGACCTCACGTACAAGGGCGGCAACATGATCACGCTGGTGCTCGACGTGCCGGTTGCCGAAGAGGACATCCTGCCGTTCCGGCTGATGTGCGATTACGCGAAGTCGCTGTCCGAGCGGATCGGCGCGCGGGTCGTCGACGATTCGCGCCGGCCGCTGCCGGAGTCGACGCTGCTGGCGATCGAGCAGCAGTTGATGAAGCTGTACGCGAAGCTCGAGGAAGCTGGCATTCCGGCCGGTTCGCCGGTCACGCGCCGCCTCTTCAGCCAGTAACGCGATGGTGCGGACGGCGGGCTTCGGCGCCGTCGTCCGCCGTGGCAGCGCAGGCTTTTCGTGTGCGCTGCAGCACGCTGATCCGGCGCGCATTGCACGCCCCGCCGCGGCGTCAAACTGAGATAATCGGGCATCCGATTTTCTCAGAACGAATCTGCCGCCAGCATGGCCCGAACCCAAGCCGAACCGCCAGCCAGCCAGCCCGACGCGCGCGCCGCATGGCTGCGCGACCAACTCGAGCGGGCGAACTACGCCTATTACGTACTCGACCAGCCGGATCTGCCCGACGCCGAATACGATCGGCTGTTCCGCGAACTGCAGCAGCTCGAAACCGACCATCCCGAACTCGTGACGCCCGATTCGCCGACGCAGCGCGTCGGCGGCGAAGCGGCCGGCGGCTTCACGCCGGTCGTCCACGACGCGCCGATGCTGTCGCTGAACAACGGCTTCGCCGACGAGGACATCGTCGCGTTCGACAAGCGCGTCGCCGATGCGCTCGACAAGACGACCGATCTCGCCGGCTCGGTGACGGAGCCCGTCGAATACGCGTGCGAGCTGAAGTTCGACGGCCTCGCGATCTCGCTGCGCTACGAGCGCGGCGTGTTCGTGCAGGCGTCGACGCGCGGCGACGGCACGACGGGCGAGGACGTGACCGAAAACGTGCGCACGATCCGCTCGATCCCGTTGAAGCTGAAGGGCGCGAACGTGCCGGCGGTGCTCGACGTGCGCGGCGAGGTGCTGATGTTCAAGCGCGATTTCGCACGCCTGAACGAACGCCAGCGTGCGGCCGAGCAGCGCGAATTCGCGAACCCGCGCAATGCGGCGGCCGGCAGCCTGCGCCAGCTCGACTCGAAGATCACCGCGCAGCGTCCGCTGTCGTTCTTCTCGTACGGCATCGGCGTGCTCGACGGGATGCCGATGCCCGACACGCACAGCGCGCTGCTCGACTGGTACGAAGCGCTCGGCCTGCCCGTGAATCGCGAACGCGCGGTCGTGCACGGCGCCGACGGATTGCTCGGCTTCTTCCGCAAGATCGGCGAGAAGCGCGAGTCGCTGCCGTACGACATCGACGGCGTCGTCTACAAGGTCAACCGGCGCGACGAGCAGGAGCGCCTCGGCTTCGTGTCGCGCGCGCCGCGCTTCGCGCTCGCGCACAAGTTCCCCGCACAGGAAGCGCTGACGAAGCTCGTCGCGATCGACGTGCAGGTCGGCCGCACGGGCGCGATCACGCCGGTCGCGCGCCTCGAGCCGGTGTTCGTCGGCGGTGCGACCGTGACCAACGCGACGCTGCACAACGAGGACGAGGTACGTCGCAAGGACATCCGGATCGGCGATACCGTGATCGTGCGACGCGCGGGCGACGTGATTCCCGAAGTGGTCGGCGCGCTGCTCGACCGGCGCCCGGACGATGCGGCCGAATTCGTGATGCCGACCGAATGCCCTGTGTGCGGCTCGAAGATCGAGCGCCTGCCGGACGAGGCGATCGCGCGCTGCACGGGCGGCCTGTTCTGCCCGGCACAGCGCAAGCAGGCGCTGTGGCACTTCGCGCAGCGCCGCGCGCTCGACATCGACGGGCTCGGCGAGAAGATCATCGACCAACTCGTCGAGCTGAATCTCGTGCGCACGCCAGCCGACCTGTTCAATCTCGGTTTCGCGACGCTCGCCGAGCTCGACCGGTTCGCCGAGAAGTCCGCACAGAATTTGCTCGACTCGCTCGAGAAGGCGAAGCACACGACGCTCGCGCGCTTCATCTACGGGCTCGGCATCCGCCATGTCGGCGAATCGACCGCGAAGGATCTCGCGAAGCATTTCGGCTCGCTGACGCCGATCATGGATGCATCGATCGACGAACTGCTCGAAGTCAACGACGTCGGGCCGATCGTCGCCGAGTCGCTGCACCAGTTCTTCGCGGAAGAGCATAACCGGACCGTGATCGAACAGTTGCGCGCGCCGGGCAAGGTAACCTGGCCTGAAGGGCCGCCCGCGCCGAAGGCGCCGCAGGGCGTGCTGGCCGGCAAGACCGTCGTGCTGACGGGCACGCTGCCGACGCTCACGCGCGATGCGGCGAAGGAGATGCTCGAAGCGGCGGGCGCGAAAGTTGCGGGCTCGGTATCGAAGAAGACGGATTACGTGGTCGCGGGCGCCGAAGCCGGCAGCAAGCTCGCGAAGGCCGAGGAACTCGGCATCCCCGTGCTGGACGAAGACGGACTGCACCAACTCCTGGAGGGCAATACGCCATGATTCGCGAGATCCTGAAGATGGGCGATCCGCGCCTGCTCGAAATCGCCAAACCGGTCGAGCGGTTCGATACACCCGAGCTGCACGAGATCGTCGCGGACATGTTCGAGACGATGCACCATGCGAACGGCGCCGGGCTGGCCGCGCCGCAGATCGGCATCGGGCTGCAGCTCATCATCTTCGGCTTCGGCAACAACAACCGCTACCCGGATGCGCCGCCGGTGCCCGAGACCGTGCTGATCAACCCGAAGATCGAGTACATGCCGCCGGACATGGAAGAGGGCTGGGAAGGCTGCCTGTCGGTGCCGGGCATGCGCGGTGTCGTCAGCCGCTACGCGAAGGTGCGCTACAGCGGCTTCGACCAGTTCGGCGCGAAGATCGAGCGCGTCGCCGACGGTTTTCACGCGCGCGTGGTCCAGCATGAATACGACCACCTGATCGGCAAGCTGTATCCGATGCGGATCACCGACTTCACGCGCTTCGGCTTCACCGAGGTGCTGTTCCCGGGGCTCGATCCGGCGGAAGACGACTAACCGGCATGCGGGGCGGCCGGCCGGCGTGCTGCCGGCACTCGTTTCGCGATGTTCGACGGCAACAAAAAACCCGCTTGCGCGGGTTTTTTGTTGCGTGGCGCACGTCGCGTGCCCGCTGTCAGAACGTCTCGTCGGCCGACAGATAGCGCCATTGCCCCTGCGGCAGCGCGCCGAGCATCACGCGGCCCATCCGCACGCGCTTGAGGCCGACTACGTCGAGACCGACCAGTTCGCACATGCGGCGGATCTGGCGCTTCTTGCCTTCGCGCAGCACGAAACGCAGCTGCTCGCCGTTCTGCCAGCTCACCATTGCGGGCTTCAATGCGACGCCGTCGAGCTCGAGGCCGTGGCGCAGCTTCGCGAGCGATTCCGCGGGGAAGTGCTGGTCGATGTCGATGAGCCGTTCGCCGAAGCGCACGCGCACCAGGTACTCCTTGTCGATGTCCGACTGCTCGCCGATCAGCTGCTTCGCGATCCGGCCGTTCTGCGTCAGCACGAGCAGGCCGGTGGAATCGATGTCGAGCCGGCCGGCCGGTGCGAGCGCGTGCAGGTGCTGCGGCGAGAAGCGCAGCGGCGAATGGTCGCCGCTCCAGTGGTTCCCGCGCGTGATCAGCACGGCCGCGGGCTCGTAGCCGTCTTCCGCCTGACCCGATACATAGCCGACCGGCTTGTGCAGCAGGATCGTCACCTGCGCGGCCTGCGCGGCGCTTGCGCGCTCGTCGATCTCGATCTTCTGGTCGGCGCGCACCTTGGTGCCGAGCGTGTCGATGCGTTCGCCGTCGACGAGCACCCAGCCTTTTTCGATCCACTCGTCGGCTTCGCGGCGCGAGCACATGCCGAGCTCGGACATCCGCTTCGACAGGCGCATCAGGCCCGTTTCATCACCGTAATCGGTGTCGGCAGCCTGGCGCTTGACGGGTTGCGCGGTCTTCAGGCCCGCGCCGGACGTGCGGCGCTCGCCATCGCGTGCGGGGCGAGCCGGTCGGTCGCCGAAGCTGCGTTTCGCGCCTTCGCCGGCTGCCTTGTCGCGATAGGGCGTGCGCTTGGCGTCGTCAGCGCCTGCGCGGCGCGGCCGTGCATCGTCGTCGCTGCGACGGGCAGGGCGATCGGACGACGTACGGCGGTCGCCGAAGCTGCGCTTCGCGCCTTCGCCGGCTGCCTTGTCGCGATAGGGCGTGCGCTTGGCGTCGTCGGCGCCTGCGCGGCGCGGCCGTGCATCGTCGTCGCTGCGACGGGGCGGGCGGTCGGACGACGTACGGCGGTCATCGAAGCTGCGTTTCGCACCTTCGCCGGCTGCCTTGTCGCGATAGGGTGCGCGTGCACCGCTTTCGGCACCTGCGCGGCGCGGCCGTGCGTCGTCGTCGCCGCGACGGGGCGGGCGGTCCGAAGGCGGACGGCGGTCGCCGAAGCTGCGCTTCACGCCTTCGCCGGCTGCCTTGTCGCGATAGGGTGCACGCGCGCCACCTTCGGCGCCTGCGCGGCGCGGCCGTGTATCGTCGTCGCCGCGACGGGCCGGGCGGTCCGAAGGCGGACGGCGGTCGCCGAAGCTGCGTTTCGCGCCTTCGCCAGCCGCCTTGTCGCGATAGGGCGTGCGCTTGCCGTCGTCAGCGCCTGCGCGGCGCGGCCGTGCATCATCGTCGCTGCGACGGGGCGGGCGGTCTGACGACGAGCGACGGTCGTCGAAACTGCGCTTGGCGCCTGCGCCGGTTGCGTTGTCACGATAGGGCGCGCGCGCGCCGCCTTCGGCACCCGCGCGGCGAGGCCGCGCATCGGCGTCGCTACGTCGCGACGGGCGCGAGTCGGGCTTGCCGTCAGCGCTGCGATAGCCGCGATCGGCGCCGCCGTCGCGCGGCGCACGCTTGGCCGTTGCGCGATCCGCGCC
>NZ_JBFPFS010000043.1:0-58145 GCF_047978125.1 Burkholderia sp. LFS061
GCGCGGGAGGCCACCCGGCCCCCCCGGCCGCCCCCCCCCCCGCGGGGGGCCCCCCCCGCGCCCCACACCCGCCCGAACTCCCCGCCCCCCCGTCCCGGGGGCGGGGCGCCGCCCCCCGCGGCCCGGGCGGCGCCGCCGGCCGGCCGGGAACCCCGGTCCGACCGTCGGCGCTTGCCCGAATCAGTATTTCGCCCCTACAGTTCGTGGTTGTCATCCTCTCGTCGCTCGGAAGCCCCTATGTCCAATGCCTATAAACGCGTCCTCCTCAAACTCTCCGGCGAAGCGCTGATGGGCGACGATGCCTTCGGCATCAATCGCGCGACGATCGAACGGATGGTGGCCGATATCGCTGAAGTCGTGCGTCTCGGTACGCAGTTGGCGGTCGTGATCGGTGGCGGTAATATTTTCCGCGGTGTCGCGGGCGGCGCGGCCGGCATGGACCGCGCGACCGCCGACTACATGGGGATGCTCGCGACGATGATGAACGCGCTGGCGCTGCAGGACGCGATGCGCCACGCCGGCATCGAGGCGCGCGTGCAGTCCGCGCTGCGGATGGACCAGGTCGTCGAGCCGTACATCCGGCCGCGCGCGATCCGCCAGCTCGAGGAAGGCCGCGTCGTGATCTTCGCGGCCGGCACCGGCAACCCGTTCTTCACGACGGACACCGCCGCGGCGCTGCGCGGTTCGGAAGTGGGCGCCGAGGTCGTACTGAAGGCGACCAAGGTCGATGGCGTATATTCTGCCGATCCGAAGAAGGATCCGTCGGCCACGCGCTACACGACGATCAGCTTCGACGAGGCGATCAGCCGCAACCTGCAGGTGATGGACGCGACGGCGTTTGCGCTGTGCCGCGACCAGAAGCTGCCGATTCGCGTGTTTTCGATCAACAAGCCGGGCGCGCTCAAGCGCATCGTGCTGGGCGAGGACGAAGGTACGCTCGTCCACGTGTAAACTCCCGCGGATGCGGGTCAATGGCCGCGGCGCGCAGGATGCGCCGTGCGGGGCCCGCGTTCTTTGAAGGTTTGAAGGTTCGGAGGTTGAAATGAGTGTCGCTGATACCAAGAAGGGCGTCGAGCAAAAGATGCAGCGCTCGATCGAAGCGTTCAAGAACGATCTGGCAAAGATCCGTACGGGCCGTGCGCACACCGGTCTGCTCGATCACGTGCAGGTCGACTACTACGGGTCGATGGTGCCGATCTCGCAGGTCGCGAACCTGACGCTGGTCGACGCGCGCACGATCGGCGTGCAGCCGTGGGAAAAGAACATGGTCGCGAAGGTCGAGAAGGCCATCCGCGAAGCCGATCTGGGCCTGAACCCGGCAACGGCCGGCGACCTGATCCGCGTGCCGATGCCCGCGCTGACGGAAGAGCGCCGCCGCGAGCTGACGAAGGTCGTCAAGAGCGAAGGCGAAACGGCCAAGGTCGCGATCCGCAACCTGCGCCGCGACGCGAACGAAGCGCTCAAGAAGCTCGTGAAGGACAAGGAAATCTCGGAAGACGACGAGCGCCGTGCGAGCGACGACGTGCAGAAGCTGACCGACAAGCACGTCGCCGAAATCGACAAGCTCGTGCAGACCAAGGAAGCCGAGATCATGACGGTCTGACGACCGTCCTCGCGCGCCGCCTTCTTCCCGCATTACTGTCTCAACGGCCATGACCTATACCAGCTCTACCGTTCGCGTGCCTGACGTCGGCGTCGTGCCGCGTCACATCGCGATCATCATGGACGGCAACGGCCGTTGGGCAACCGAACGCCGCTTGCCGCGCGTCGCGGGGCATACCCGCGGCGTCGATGCCGTGCGGGCGGTGGTCGAAGGCTGCGCACGCGCCGGCGTCGAATACCTGACGCTGTTCGCGTTCAGTTCGGAAAACTGGCGCCGGCCGAACGACGAAGTGTCGTTCCTGATGCGGCTCTTCATCACCGCGCTCGAGCGCGAGGTGGGCAAGCTGCATGCGAACGGGATCCGCCTGCGTGTCGTCGGCGATCTCGAGCGCTTCGAGCCGCGCATCCGCGAACTGATTCGCCGCGCCGAGACCAAGACGGCGCGCAACACCCGTCTTACGCTCACCATCGCTGCCAACTACGGCGGCCGGTGGGACATCCTGCAGGCGACGAAGAAGCTCGTCGAGCAGGCCGTGCGCGAGGGTCGCGAGGTCGAAGTGACCGAGGACGCATTCGCGCCGCACCTGGCGATGGCCTATGCGCCGGAGCCCGATCTCTTCATCCGCACCGGCGGCGAGCAGCGCGTCAGCAACTTCCTGCTGTGGCAGCTCGCGTACGCCGAATTCTATTTCACCGACAAATACTGGCCGGATTTCGACGGCGCGGCACTGGCCGACGCGATGGCGTCGTATACCGAGCGCGAGCGCCGTTTCGGGCGCACGAGCGCACAGCTCGAACCACAATCGCAGAACGCCGACTCCCTTTCATGCTGAAAACCCGTGTGATCACGGCGATCGTGATGCTGGCAGTGCTGCTGCCGGTGACGCTGTTCGCGCCGCTCGTCGCGTTCGGCGCGCTGATCGGCGTCGTGCTCGTGTTCGCCGCATGGGAATGGGCGCGCCTGCTGAAGCTCGGCGGCGCGGGCCCGGTCGTCTATGCGGTCGTCGCGGCGCTCGCGCTGGCGGCCACCATGCCGCTCGGCATCGATGCGACTGCATCCCGGCCCCTTTTCATGGCGGCCGGCGTGTTCTGGCTGCTGGTCGGCCCGTTCGCGCTGCGGCGCAAGCCCGAACTTGCGGGCGGCGTCTGGCGGCCGTTCCTGCTGGCGGCCGGGTTGATCGTGTTCGCGGCCTGCTGGCATGCGCTCGTCGCGGCGCGCGCGCAGGGCGTGCCGTTCGTGCTGTCGCTGCTTCTGGTCGTCTGGCTGGCCGATATCGGCGCATACTTCGCGGGCAAGGCCTTCGGAAAGCGTAAACTGGCCATTACGATCAGTCCCGGCAAGAGTTGGGAAGGCGCGATCGGCGGCTGGCTTGCGGTGATGGTCGTCGCCGGTGTCGCGACGGCCGCGCATGCTTTCGAGCCGACCCTGTTTTCCGCATTCGCCGTGCGCTACGGAATGCCCGGTGCGTGGGCCGCGCTGACGCTGCTGGTTGCGTACAGCGTGATCGGCGACCTGTTCGAGTCGCTGCTGAAGCGGCAGGCCGGTGTGAAGGATTCGAGCGGACTGCTGCCCGGCCATGGCGGCGTGCTCGACCGTGTCGACGCGCTGCTGCCGGTGCTGCCGCTCGCGATGCTGCTGCTTGGTTAAACCATTATCTCTGTTATGCAAAAACGTCTGACATTGCTCGGTTCCACGGGCTCGATCGGAGACAGCACGCTCGACGTGGTCGCGCGCCATCCCGAGCGTTTCTCGGTCTACGCGCTGACCGCGCACCGCAACGGCGACAAGCTCGTCGAGCAGTGCCTGCGTTTCGCGCCTGAAGTGGCGGTGGTCGGCGATGCCGCGACGGCCGCGCACGTCGAAGCGAAACTGCGCGCGGCGGGCAGCAAGACGACCGTGCTGCACGGGCCGCAGGCGCTCGTCGACGTGTCGACGAGCGACGGCTGCGACACGGTGGTCGCGGCGATCGTCGGCGCGGCAGGCCTGGCGCCGAGCCTCGCGGCCGCGCGTGCCGGCAAGCGGATCCTGCTCGCGAACAAGGAAGCGCTCGTGATGTCGGGCGCGATCTTCATGGACGCCGTGCGCGACCATGGCGCGATCCTGCTGCCGGTCGACAGCGAACACAATGCGATCTTCCAGTGCATGCCGCGCGATGCGGGCGAGCACGGCGGGATCTCGAAGATCATCTTGACCGCGTCGGGCGGCCCGTTCCGCACGCGCGAGCCGGCCACGCTCGTCGACGTTACGCCGGACGAGGCGTGCAAGCACCCGAACTGGGTGATGGGCCGCAAGATCTCGGTCGATTCCGCGACGATGATGAACAAGGGTCTCGAGGTGATCGAGGCGCACTGGATCTTCGGGCTGCCGGGCGACCGGATCGACGTGCTGATCCATCCGCAGAGCGTGATCCATTCGCTCGTGTCGTACCGCGACGGCTCGGTGCTCGCGCAGCTCGGCAACCCCGACATGCGCACGCCGATCGCGCATGCGCTCGCGTTTCCCGATCGCGTCGATGCGGGCGTCGACCAGCTCGATCTCGCGCAGATCGCGCAGCTGTCGTTCGAGAAGCCCGATTACGCGCGCTTCCCATGCCTCGCGCTCGCGCTGAAGGCGCTTGAGGAAGGCGGCATCGCGAGCGCCGCATTGAACGCGGCGAACGAAGTTGCGGTCGAAGCGTTTCTCGAGCGCCGGATCGGCTTCATGGCGATCGCGGCGACGGTCGACGCAGTGCTCAACGCGCTGCCGAACCGTGCACCCGACGGGCTCGACGACGTCCTGGCGGCGGATGCCGAGGCACGCCGCCTCGCCGCCACGATCATTGCAAAAGCGCCTGCGCCCCGCGTGGAGCGTACTGTCTGAATGGAGTGCTCATGAACGTGCTGGTCGAACTGATCGCGTTTGCGGTGGCGATCGGGGTGCTGGTCGTCGTGCATGAGTACGGACATTATCGCGTCGCGCGCTGGTGCGGCGTGAAGGTGCTGCGTTTCTCGATCGGCTTCGGCCAGCCCGTCGCGCGCTGGGTCAGCCGCAGGACGGGCACCGAGTGGACGCTGTCCGCGCTGCCGCTCGGCGGCTACGTGAAGATGCTCGACGAGCGCGATCCGGGCCCCGGCATCAAGCCGGAGGAACTCGGCCAGGCATTCAACCGCCAGTCGGTCTACAAGCGCATCGCGATCGTTGCGGCCGGGCCGATTGCGAACTTCCTGCTGGCAATCGTGCTGTTTTCCGTCGTATTCGCGTCCGGCGTGACCGAGCCGGCCGCGATCGTCGCGCCGCCGGCCGCCGGCACGGTGGCGGCCCGCGCGGGCTTCGACGGCAGCGAGACGATCGTGTCGATCCGCAACGTGCGCGTAGGCGATGCGCAGGGCGGCGAGTCGGAGCCGGTGCGGTCGTGGTCGGACCTGCGCTGGAAGCTGCTGGCGGCCGCGTTCGATCATCGCGAGATCGTGCTCGGCGCGCGCGACGGCAGCGCGACGTTCGATTTTCGCGTCGACCTCCGCAATGTTCCCGAAAGCCAGCTCGACGACGATTTCATGACGCACCTGGGCTTCGAGGCCGGCGGCGGCATGCTGTCGGTCGCATCGGTGCAGCCCGGCAGCGCGGCGGAGCAGGCGGGCCTGAAGGCCGGCGACAAGCTGGTCGCGCTCGACGGCAAGCCGATCGGCGGCGCGTCGCGCTTCATCGATTCCGTCAAGCACCATGCGGGCAAGGCGCTCGACCTGCGGATCGAGCGCGACGGCGCCGCGCAGACGGTATCGATCGTGCCGCAGATGCAGCGCGACGACGAATCGGGGCAGCAGGTCGGCCGGATCGGCGCGGCGCTGTCGATGCACACGCCGTCCGTCGACGTGCGCTACGGGCCGATCGAGAGCCTGCGGCTCGGCGTGCACCGCACGTGGGACATCTCCGTGTATTCGCTGCGGATGTTCGGGCGGATGATCACGGGCAACGCGTCGCTGAAGAACCTGTCCGGCCCCGTGACGATCGCCGACTACGCGGGCAAGAGTGCACGGCTCTGTCCGTCGGCGTTCCTGTCGTTCCTCGCCCTTGTCAGCATTAGCCTTGGCGTCCTGAACTTGTTGCCGATTCCCGTTTTGGACGGGGGGCATCTGTTATATTATGCGGTTGAAGCCGCGACCGGGAAAGCCGTCTCGGAGCGCTGGCAACTGATTCTGCAAAGAGCCGGGTTGATCTGCATCGTCGCGTTGTCGGCGATCGCGCTGTTCAACGATCTGGCTCGGCTAATCCATTTCTGAAGCGTCAGGCGGCCGCCGCTGGGCAGTCGCCCGATTTGATGCAGCTTAAATATTGGGGATGCATGTTGTTCAAACCTCATCGCTTTGTACCTAAGACAGTTGCAGCGGCCGCGCTCGCCGCGCACGGCCTCGCGGCGCATGCAGCGGCACCGTTCGTGGTGCAAGACATCAAGATCGAGGGGCTGCAGCGCGTCGAAGCGGGTTCGGTGTTCGCCTATCTGCCGATCAAGCAGGGCGATACCTTCACGGACGACAAGGCATCCGAAGCAATCCGCGCGCTGTACGCGACGGGCTTCTTCAACGACGTGCGCATCGCCACGCAGGGCAACGTCGTGATCGTGCAGGTGCAGGAGCGTCCGGCGATCGCGTCGATCGACTTCACCGGCACGAAGGAATTCGACAAGGACAACCTGACGAAGGCGCTGCGCGCCGTCGGTCTCGCCGACGGCCGCTACTACGACAAGGCGCTCGTCGACAAGGCGGAGCAGGAGCTCAAGCGCCAGTACCTGACGCGCGGCTTCTACGCGGCCGAAGTCAAGACGACGGTCACGCCGGTCGACGCGAACCGCGTATCGATCCTGTTCGCGGTTGCCGAAGGCCCGAGCGCGAAGATCCGCCAGATCAACTTCATCGGCAACAAGGCGTTCAAGACGAGCACGCTGCGCGACGAGATGCAGCTGTCGACGCCGAACTGGTTCTCCTGGTACACGAAGAACGACCTGTACTCGAAGGAAAAGCTGACGGGCGACCTCGAGGCCGTGCGCTCGTACTACCTGAACCGCGGCTACCTCGAGTTCAACATCGAGTCGACCCAGGTGTCGATCTCGCCCGACAAGAAGGACATGTACCTGACGGTCACGCTGCACGAAGGCGAGCCGTACACGGTGTCGGGCATCAAGCTGTCGGGCAACCTGCTCGATCGCGAGGCCGAACTCAACAAGATGATCAAGATCAAGCCGGGCGACCGCTTCTCGGCCGAAAAGCTGCAGCAGACCACCAAGTCGATCGTCGACAAGCTCGGTGAATACGGCTATGCATTCGCGGCCGTCAACGCGCAGCCGGACATCGACCAGGCGAACCACAAGGTGAACCTGAACCTCGTCGTTGATCCGAGCCGCCGCGTGTACGTGCGCCGCATCAACGTCGTCGGCAACACGCGCACGCGCGACGAAGTGGTGCGCCGCGAAATGCGCCAGCTCGAAAGCTCGTGGTTCGATTCGAACCGCCTCGCGCTGTCGAAGGACCGCGTGAACCGTCTCGGCTACTTCACCAACGTCGACGTGACGACGGTGCCGGTCGAAGGCACGAACGACCAGGTCGACGTGAACGTGAAGGTCGACGAAAAGCCGACCGGCGCGATCACGCTGGGCGCCGGCTTCTCGTCGACGGACAAGGTCGTGCTGTCGGCCGGCGTGTCGCAGGACAACGTGTTCGGTTCGGGTACCAGCCTGTCGGTGAACGTCAACACCGCGAAGAGCTACCGCACGCTGACCGTCACGCAGGTCGACCCGTACTTCACGGTCGACGGCATCAAGCGGATCACGGACGTCTACTACCGTACGTACCAGCCGCTCTATTATTCGACGAGCTCGAGCTTCCGGATCATCAGCGCGGGCGGCAACCTGAAGTTCGGCATCCCGTTCTCGGAAGTCGACACCGTCTACTTCGGCGCGGGCTTCGAGCAGAACCGCCTCGACGTCGATTCGAACACGCCGCAGAGCTACCAGGATTACGTGAACCAGTTCGGCCGCGTGTCGAACACGGTGCCGCTGACCGTCGCGTGGTCGCGCGACGCGCGCGACAGCGCGCTGATTCCGAGCCGTGGTTACTTCACGCAGGCGAACATGGAGTACGGCGTGCCGGTCGGCAAGATCCAGTACTACAAGGCCGACCTGCAGGCACAGTACTACTATTCGTTCTCGCGCGGCTTCATCCTGGGCCTGAACCTGCAGGGCGGCTACGGTAACGGTATCGGCAACCCGTACCCGATCTTCAAGAACTACTACGCGGGCGGTATCGGCTCCGTGCGTGGCTACGAGCCGAGCTCGCTGGGCCCGCGCGACACGAAGACGAATGACCCGATCGGCGGTTCGAAGATGCTGGTCGGCAACATCGAGCTGACGTTCCCGCTGCCGGGCACCGGCTACGACCGCACGCTGCGCGTGTTCACGTTCCTCGACGGCGGTAACGTGTGGGGCAACGCGCCGGGCGGCACGAGTACGGGCGCCAACGGCCTGCGTTACGGCTATGGTGTGGGTCTCGCGTGGATCTCGCCGATCGGCCCGCTGAAGCTGAGCCTCGGCTTCCCGCTGCAGAAGCACGAAGGCGACCAGTACCAGAAATTCCAGTTCCAGATCGGGACGGCGTTCTGACCGAACGCATGACAACAGCAACGAGAGGGTAATTTTGCTAACCGGTAAGTTTTCGAAACGAGTGATGTGCGCGCTGACCGTTGCGCTGGCCCTGGGCGCGGCGACGGTTCACGCACAGGACGTCGCCCGCATCGCGGCGGTCAATTCGGATCGGATCCTGCGCGAGTCGGCGCCCGCGAAGGCGGCGCAGACGAAGCTCGAAGCCGAGTTCGCGAAGCGCGACAAGGATCTGCAGGATCTGGCGGCGCGTCTGAAGTCGATGTCCGATTCGCTCGACAAGGGCGGCACGTCGCTGTCGGCGGCCGATCGCGCGCAGAAGCAGCGCGATCTCGCTCAGCTCGACACCGATTTCCAGCGCAAGCAGCGCGAGTTCCGCGAAGACCTGAACCAGCGTCGCAACGAGGAACTGGCGGCCGTGCTGGAGCGAGCGAACAAGGTCATCAAGCAGATCGCCGAGCAGCAGAACTACGACCTGATCGTGCAGGAAGCCGTGTACGTCAGCCCGCGCATCGACATCACCGACAAGGTGCTCAAGGCGCTCGCGTCCGGCTCGGCGAACTGAACGGAGCAGACGACGAATGGCATTGACGCTTGAGGAACTCGTAAAGCGGTTCGGCGGCGAGATCGCCGGCGACGCACAGTGCAAGGTGAACGGGCTCGCGCCGCTCGACCAGGCAGGCCCTCAGCAGCTCGCGTTCCTCGCGAATCCGAAGTACCTGTCGCAGGTCGAGTCGACCCGCGCAGGCGCGGTGCTGATCGCGCCGAAGGATCTGGAAAAGCTGGGCGCGGCCGCTAACGGTCGCAATTTCATCGTGACGCCGAATCCGTACGCGTACTTCGCGCGCGTCGCGCAGATGTTCATCGACCTGGCCGCGCCGCCGCGCGCCGCCGGCGTGCATCCGAGCGCGACGATCGATCCGGCCGCGAAGGTCGCCGCGAGCGCGGTGATCGGCCCGCACGTGACGGTCGAGGCCGGCGCGGTGATCGAGGACGGCGTGCAGCTCGACGCGAACGTATTCGTCGGCCGCGGCACGACGATCGGCGCAGGTTCGCACCTTTATCCCAACGCATCGGTGTACCACGGCTGCAAGGTCGGACCGCGCGCGATCGTCCATGCGGGCGCGGTGATCGGCTCCGACGGCTTCGGCTTCGCGCCGGATTTCGTCGGCGACGGCGACGCCCGCACCGGTAGCTGGGTCAAGATCCCGCAGGTCGGCGGCGTATCGATCGGCCCGGACGTCGAGATCGGCGCGAACACGACGATCGATCGCGGCGCGATGGCGGACACCGTCATCGAGGAATGCGTGAAGATCGACAACCAGGTGCAGATCGGGCACAACTGCCGGATCGGCGCCTATACCGTGATCGCCGGCAGCGCCGGCATCGCGGGCAGCACGACGATCGGCCGCCACTGCATGATCGGCGGCGCGGCCGGGATTGCCGGCCATGTGACGCTCGGCGACTACGTCATCATCACCGCGAAGTCGGGCGTATCGAAGTCGCTGCCGAAAGCCGGCATCTATACCAGCGCGTTCCCGGCCGTCGACCACGGCGAATGGAACAAGAGCGCCGCGCTCGTGCGGAACCTCGACAAGCTGCGCGACCGCATCAAGGCGCTCGAAGCCGCGCTCGCCGCCCAGGGCGGCACGGAAGCCTGAGCGCGCCATGCGAGACCACCAACCGGGCACGGCCAGCGCAACCGGCCCGGTTTGTCAGACTGGGCCGCATGGCGGCCCGCTTCAGCCTTTGCATCACCACCGCGCAGCCTCTGCGTGAGACGAACCATCATGAGCACTGAAAAAATCAATCTCGACATCCACAAGATCCTCACGCTGCTGCCGCATCGCTACCCGATTCTGCTCGTCGATCGCGTGCTCGAACTCGAGCCGCACAAAGGGATCAAAGCGCTGAAGAACGTGTCGATCAACGAGCCGTTCTTCCAGGGGCACTTCCCGAAGCGGCCGGTGATGCCGGGCGTGCTGATCCTCGAGGCGCTCGCGCAGGCCGCGGCGCTGCTGACCTTCGCGGAAGAGCAGCCGAAGGATCCGGAGAACACGCTGTACTACTTCGTCGGGATCGACGGCGCGCGCTTCAAGCGCGTGGTCGAACCGGGCGACCAACTGATTCTGAACGTGACGTTCGAACGCTACATCCGCGGCATCTGGAAGTTCAAGGCGGTGGCGGAAGTGGACGGCAAGGTGGCGGCGGAAGCCGAACTGATGTGCACGGTCAAGACGGCCGACGCGGCGCCCTGAGCGACGCGGCACGCATGGGCAACGCAACGCGACACATCACATCGAGAGGCAACGGCGCATGACCAGGATTCATCCCACCGCGATTGTCGAATCGGGCGCGCAGATCGACGAATCGGTCGAGATCGGCCCGTACGCGATCGTCGGCCCGAACGTCACGATCGGCGCGCGCACGACGATCGGCTCGCACAGCGTGATCGAAGGCCACACGACGCTCGGCGAGGACAATCGCATCGGCCATTACGCATCGGTCGGCGGCCGTCCGCAGGACATGAAGTACAAGGACGAGCCGACGAAGCTCGTGATCGGCAACCGCAACACGATCCGCGAATTCACGACAATCCACACGGGCACGGTGCAGGACGTCGGCGTAACGACGCTCGGCGACGACAACTGGATCATGGCCTATGTGCACATCGGCCATGACTGCAGCGTCGGCAGCCACGTGATCCTGTCGAGCAACGCGCAGATGGCCGGCCACGTCGAGATCGGCGACTGGGCGATCGTCGGCGGGATGTCGGGCGTTCACCAGTTCGTGCGCATCGGTGCGCACTCGATGCTGGGCGGCGCGTCGGCGCTCGTGCAGGACATTCCGCCGTTCGTGATCGCGGCAGGCAACAAGGCCGAGCCGCACGGGATCAACATCGAAGGGCTGCGCCGGCGCGGTTTCTCGCCCGACGCGATTTCGGCGCTGCGCAGCGCGTACCGCCTGCTGTACAAGAACGGCCTGTCGCTCGAGGAAGCGAAGGTGCAGCTGCGCGAGCTGGCGGAGGCGGGCGGCGACGGCGATGCGCCGGTGAAGGCGCTCGTCGAGTTCATCGACGCGTCGCAACGCGGCATCATCCGCTAAGCGATGCCGTTTCCGACCAATCAGCTCCGGCTCGCGATGGTGGCAGGCGAGCCATCGGGCGACCTGCTCGCGGCGTCGCTGCTCGGCGGGCTGCGCGAGCGGCTGCCCGAATCGGCCCAGTATTACGGGATCGGCGGGCCGCGGATGATCGCGCAGGGCTTCGATTCGCACTGGCAGATGGACAAGCTGACCGTGCGCGGTTATGTCGAGGCGCTGGGCCAGATTCCCGAGATCCTGCGGATTCGCGGCGAGCTGAAGCGCCAGGTGCTCGCGGAGCGGCCGGCCGCGTTCATCGGCATCGACGCGCCGGATTTCAACTTCAGCGTCGAACAGGCCGTGCGCGACGCGGGCATCCCGTCGATCCACTTTGTGTGCCCGTCGATCTGGGCATGGCGCGGCGGCCGGATCAAGAAGATCGCGAAGTCCGTCGATCACATGCTGTGCCTGTTCCCGTTCGAGCCGGCGATTCTCGACAAGGCAGGCGTCGCGTCGACCTACGTCGGCCATCCGCTAGCCGACGAGATCCCGCTCGAGCCCGACACGCACGGCGCGCGCATCGCGCTCGGCCTGCCCGCGGACGGTCCCGTGATCGCGGTGCTGCCGGGCAGCCGGCGCTCGGAGATTGCGCTGATCGGCCCGACGTTCTTCGCGGCGATGGCACTGATGCAGCAGCGCGAGCCCGGCGTGCGGTTCGTGATGCCGGCGGCGACGCCCGCGCTGCGCGAGCTGCTGCAGCCGCTCGTCGACGCGCATCCGCAGCTCGCGCTGACGATTACCGATGGCCGCTCGCAGGTCGCGATGACGGCCGCCGACGCGATCCTCGTGAAGAGCGGCACCGTCACGCTGGAAGCCGCGCTGCTGAAGAAGCCGATGGTGATCTCGTACAAGGTGCCCTGGCTGACCGGGCAGATCATGCGCCGGCAGGGCTACCTGCCGTATGTCGGCTTGCCGAACATCCTGGCGGGGCGCTTCGTCGTGCCCGAGCTGCTGCAGCATTTCGCGACGCCCGAGGCGCTCGCCGATGCGACGCTCACGCAGCTGCGCGACGACGCGAACCGCCGCACGCTGACCGACGTATTTACCGAAATGCATCTTTCGCTGCGGCAGAACACGGCCGCGAAGGCGGCCGAAGCGGTCGTGCGCGTGCTCGAACAACGCAAGGGGCGCGCATGACGGCAGTACGTGCACCGCGCCGCCGCGCGTCGAGAGACGTGCAGGGCGGCTTCGACTTCAGCCGACCCGACGAGATCGTCTGCGGCGTCGACGAAGCCGGCCGCGGCCCGCTCGCGGGGCCGGTGGTGGCCGCGGCGGTGATTCTCGATCCGGCGCAGCCGATCGACGGGCTCGACGATTCGAAGGCGCTGTCCGCGAAGAAGCGCGACGTGCTGTACGACCTGATCGTCGCGCGTTCGCGCGCGTATTGCGTTGCGTCGGCAAGCGTCGACGAAATCGATACGTTGAACATCCTGCACGCGACGATGCTCGCGATGAAGCGGGCCGTCGAGGGCCTGTCGGTCCTGCCGACGCTCGCGCAGATCGACGGCAACCGCTGCCCGACGCTGACGGTGCGTGCCGAGGCGATCGTCAGCGGCGATGCGCTCGTACCGAGCATCTCGGCCGCGTCGATCCTCGCGAAGGTCACGCGTGACCGCATGCTCGTCGACCTGCACGAACGCTTCCCGGTGTACGGTTTCAACGTGCATGCGGGTTACGGCACCGCGAAACACCTTGCCGCGCTGCGCGAGCACGGCCCGTGCGAAGCGCACCGGCGCTCGTTCGCACCGGTCCGGGCGGCACTCGACCTGATTCGATGAAAAGCATTACTTCCCGTGACAACCCGCTGTACAAGCGCCTGAAGGCGCTCGCGGGTTCGACGCACCATCAGCGCCGCGGCGGCCAGGCGATGCTCGAAGGATTCCATCTCGCGAGCGCGTACCTCGATACGGGTGCGACGCCCGAGCTGTGCGTGGCGACCGAAGGCGCGCTCGGCCACGCCGAGGCGCAGGCGATCGTCGCGCGCATCGACGCGCAGCGTGTCGTCACGCTGCCCGATGCGCTGTTCGGGCAGTTGTCGAACGTCGTCAACGGCGTCGGGTTCCTGCTGCTCGTCGACCGGCCGGCGCAACCGCTGCCTGAGCGTGTGACGCACACGTCGGTCGTGCTCGACGGCGTGCAGGACGCCGGCAACGTCGGCTCGATCCTGCGCAGCGCCGCGGCGGCCGGTGTGCGCCACGTGTTCTGTGCGCCGGGCACGGCCTACGCGTGGTCGTCAAAGGTGCTGCGCTCGGGCATGGGCGCGCATTTCCTGCTGTCGATCCACGAAGACGTTGACGCCGCGGCGCTCGCCGAACGCATCGACCTACCGGTCGCGCTGACCGATTCGCATGGCGCGCAGGCGCTCTACGACTGCGACCTGTCGGGGCCCGTCGCATGGGTGTTCGGCAACGAGGGCGCCGGCGTATCGGCGTTCTGGCGCGATGCGGCCACGCATCGCGTGACGATTCCGCAGCCGGGCGGGATGGAGTCGCTGAATGTCGCGGCAGCAGCGGCGATCTGCCTGTTCGAGCAGGTGCGGCAGCAGCGGCCTGCGTGACGCCCCACGCAAGCATTCCCCGCACCACGAAAAAGGCCGCGTTCGTTCGCGGCCTTTTTGTTTTTCCGGCGGCGGCCGAGCGGCCGCAAGCGCGCCGGCGCTCAGTACGACTGCCGGTCGAGGCGGATTTCCTGCAGGATCGTCGTCGCGATTTCCTCGATCGACTTGTGTGTCGACGACAGCCACTTGATCCCTTCGCGACGCATCATCGCTTCGGCCTCGTTGATCTCGAAGCGGCAGTTCTCGGGCGCCGCGTACTTGCTGCCCGGCCGCCGCTCGTTGCGGATCTCGGACAGGCGCTGCGGGTCGATCGACAGCCCGAACAGCTTTTCACGGTGCGCGGAGAGCGCCGACGGCAGCTTGCCGCGTTCGAAGTCTTCCGGAATCAGCGGATAGTTCGCGGCCTTCACGCCGTACTGCATCGCGAGATACAGGCTCGTCGGCGTCTTGCCGCTGCGCGACACGCCGACGAGGATCACGTCGGCCTCCGACAGGTTACGGTTCGACTGGCCGTCGTCGTGCGCGAGCGAGAAGTTGATCGCCTCGATCCGCGTCTTGTATTCCTCGGTGTCCGCGTTCTGGTGGCCGCGGCCCATCGCGTGGCTCGACTTGAGCTCCAGCTCCTGCTCGAGCGGCTCGACGAAGCGCTGGAACATGTCGAGCACGAGCGCGTTCGAGCGCTTGACGATGTCGTTCGACTCGCTGTCGACGAGCGTCGTGAACACGATCGCGCGGCGGCCGTCGTGCACGGCGGCCTCGTTGATCTTCTCGACGGTCGCATAGGCCTTGTCGAGCGAGTCGACGAACGGCACGCGCACGAGACGGAATTTCTGGTCGAACTGGGAGAGGATCGAATGCGCGAAGGTTTCGGCAGTAATCCCGGTGCCGTCGGAGACGATGAAAACGGTAGGCAGCATGAATCTGGGCGTCGAACGTGAAGGGCGGTTGCACGGGGCGGCTGGAGGTTCGCCTCCAGACACAGTGACAAGGTCGCGCCACATCCGGCAGCCGGCACGGTAGAATAGCGGCAACCTGTTGGATAAGCAATTGCGGGGGCAGGGCGCGAACGGCGCCCGTGGCTTCGCCGCTCGATTCCAAAATTCCCGGCAAGTTTGGCGATTTGTCTGCAAATATCGCCCTTCTGCCGGGATTTTTGCAAATCGGGTCGGAAGATTTTCCGCCCTGCGAGTGTTTATCTAACAGGTTGCGCAAGACGCGCCGCGCCTTTTTGCAAGCGCCCGCGTCCAAGCCCACTTGCGCGATCGAGCATTTTTTTCACACTTAGGGGCTTGTATGACTAACGCAGCAAACGTCGCAAAGGACCAGGCGTATGTAATTCCGTTCGAGCAGTTGCGGATGACCGATGTGGAGATCGTCGGCGGCAAGAATGCGTCGCTCGGCGAGATGATCAGCCAGCTTTCCGAAGCTGGCGTTCGTGTGCCCACCGGTTTCGCCACGACCGCGCTCGCTTTCCGCGATTTCCTCACGCACAACGACCTTACCGACCGCATCGCCAAGCGTCTCGAGTCGCTCGACATCGACGACGTGAAGGCGCTCGCCGAAGCCGGTGCCGAAATCCGCAAGTGGATCGTCGACGCGCCGATGCAGGCGCGCCTCGAGCAGGAAATCCGCGCGCAGTTCGAAATCCTGAAGAACGGCTCGCCGGGCGAGCTGTCGTTCGCCGTGCGCTCGTCCGCGACCGCGGAAGACCTGCCCGACGCATCGTTCGCCGGCCAGCAGGAGTCGTACCTGAACGTCGTCGGCATCGAAGACGTGCTCGACCGCATGAAGCACGTGTTCGCGTCGCTGTATAACGACCGCGCGATCTCGTACCGCGTGCACAAGGGCTTCACGCACGCCGAGGTCGCTCTGTCGGCCGGCGTGCAGCGCATGGTCCGCTCGGACGTCGGCGCCGCCGGCGTGATGTTCACGATCGACACCGAATCGGGCTTCAAGGACGCCGTGTTCATCACGTCGAGCTACGGCCTGGGCGAAACCGTCGTGCAGGGCGCGGTGAACCCGGACGAGTTCTATGTGTTCAAGACGACGCTCGCACAGGACAAATACCCGATCATCCGCCGCTCGATCGGCTCGAAGCTGATCAAGATGGAATTCACGCAGCCGGGCGAGCCGGGCCGCGTGAAGACGGTCGACGTGTCGCACGAGCAGCGCAACCGCTACTCGATCACCGACGAGGACGTGATCGAGCTGGCGAAGTACGCGGTCATCATCGAGAAGCACTACCAGCGTCCGATGGACATCGAGTGGGGCAAGGACGGCCGCGACGGCAAGATCTTCATCCTGCAGGCGCGCCCGGAAACGGTGAAGAGCCAGGCGAGCGGCAAGGCCGAGCAGCGCTTCAAGCTGAAGGGCCAGTCGCAGGTTCTCGCGACGGGCCGTGCGATCGGCCAGAAGATCGGCGCGGGCCGCGTGCGCGTGATCCAGGATCCGTCGGAAATGGAACGCGTGCAGCCGGGCGACGTGCTGGTTGCCGACATGACCGACCCGAACTGGGAGCCGGTGATGAAGCGTGCAGCCGCGATCGTCACGAACCGTGGCGGCCGGACCTGCCACGCGGCGATCATCGCGCGTGAGCTCGGCGTGCCGGCGGTCGTCGGCTGCGGCGACGCAACCGACGTGCTGAAGGACGGCGCGCTCGTCACCGTGTCGTGCGCGGAAGGCGACGAAGGCAAGATCTACGACGGCCTGCTCGAGACGGAAGTCACGGAAGTGCAGCGCGGCGAACTGCCGGAAATCCCGGTCAAGATCATGATGAACGTCGGCAACCCGCAGCTCGCGTTCGACTTCTCGCAGCTGCCGAACGGCGGCGTGGGCCTCGCGCGTCTCGAGTTCATCATCAACAACAACATCGGCGTTCACCCGAAGGCGATTCTCGAGTACCCGAACATCGACCAGGACTTGAAGAAGGCCGTCGAGAGCGTCGCGCGCGGCCACGCGTCGCCGCGTCAGTTCTATGTCGACAAGCTGACGGAAGGTGTCGCGACGATCGCCGCGGCGTTCTATCCGAAGCCCGTGATCGTGCGCCTGTCCGACTTCAAGTCGAACGAGTACAAGAAGCTGATCGGCGGTTCGCGTTACGAGCCGGACGAGGAAAACCCGATGCTGGGCTTCCGCGGCGCGTCGCGCTACATCGCGGAAGACTTCGCGCCGGCGTTCGAGATGGAGTGCCGTGCACTGAAGCGCGTGCGCGACGAGATGGGCCTGACCAACGTCGAGATCATGGTGCCGTTCGTGCGTACCGTGAAGCAGGCGGAGCGTGTCGTCGGCCTGCTCGAGAAGTTCGGCCTGAAGCGCGGCGAAAACGGCCTGCGCCTCGTGATGATGTGCGAAGTCCCGACCAACGCGATCCTCGCCGAAGACTTCCTGCAGCACTTCGACGGTTTCTCGATCGGCTCGAACGACCTCACGCAGCTCACGCTCGGCCTCGACCGCGACTCGGGCATGGAACTGCTGGCAGTCGACTTCGACGAACGCGATCCGGCCGTCAAGTTCCTGCTGAAGCGTGCGATCGATACCTGCCGCAAGATGGGCAAGTACGTCGGCATCTGCGGCCAGGGCCCGTCCGATCACCCGGACTTCGCGCAATGGCTGGCCGACGAAGGCATCGTGTCGATCTCGCTGAACCCGGACACGATCATCGATACGTGGCAGGCGCTCGCCAACCGGAAGTAACGGACGGTAACGCACCTTCGGCGAAAGCGCGGGGCCGCTGCGCTTTCGTTGAAGGCAAAATGCAAGGTTCATGCTATAAACACCCCGGTAGACGCCGGGGTGTTTTTGTTTGTCGGGACGCGCCGGGCCGCCCCAAGCGTGCCGACCGCCCCCTCGGGGGGGCGGTGAACGTGTCGATCCGGAGTAGCGCTTCAGCGCGTACTCCGATCCCATGCAACGCAAGTGAGCCTGGGGGCGTTTTCTGGAGACCACAATGATGTCGGGGCATCTGTTCTGGTGGGTCGCGGTGGGTGTGCTGGTCGTGGCCGAGTTGCTGACGGGCACGTTCTATCTGCTGATGATCGCGCTCGGCTTTCTCGCGGGCGGGTTGCTGCAACTGGCGGGTTTCGCGCCGCACGTGCAGTTCGGCGCGGCGGCCGTGGTGGCGATCGTCGCGATGATCGTGCTGCGCCGTTCGGGGCTCGGCCGCAAGCAGAAGCGCGACACGTCGACGAATCCCGACATCAATCTCGATATCGGTGCGACCGTTACGGTCGACGCGTGGCGTGACGGTCGTGCGCGCGTGCAGTATCGCGGCGCCGACTGGGACGTCGAGCTCGCGAACGGCGAGCGCGACGATGCGCACGTGTATCAGGTAAGCGCCGTGCGCGGCAACTGTCTCGTAGTCGTGGCGAAACCCGCGGGCTGATTGTCCGCCGATACAACAAGGAGGGAATAGTCCATGGATTCGCTGATCATCTGGGTTGTCCTGCTCGTCATCGCGATCGTGATCGTGTCGAAGACGGTGAAGATCGTGCCGCAGCAGCATGCGTGGGTGCTCGAGCGCTTCGGTCGCTATCACGCGACGCTGTCGCCGGGGCTGAACATCGTGCTGCCGTTCGTCGATCGCATCGCGTACCGGCACGTGCTGAAGGAAATTCCGCTCGACGTGCCGAGCCAGATCTGCATCACGCGCGACAACACGCAGCTTCAGGTCGACGGCGTGTTGTATTTCCAGGTGATGGACCCGATGAAGGCATCGTACGGGTCGAGCAACTTCGTGCTCGCGATCACGCAGTTGTCGCAAACGATGCTGCGCTCGGTAATCGGCAAGCTGGAGCTCGACAAGACCTTCGAGGAGCGCGACTTCATCAACCACAGCATCGTGTCGGCGCTCGACGAGGCCGCGGCGAACTGGGGCGTGAAAGTGCTGCGCTACGAGATCAAGGACCTGACGCCGCCGAAGGAGATTCTGCACGCGATGCAGGCGCAGATCACCGCCGAGCGCGAGAAGCGCGCGCTGATCGCCGCGTCCGAAGGCCGCAAGCAGGAGCAGATCAACCTCGCGTCGGGCGCGCGCGAGGCGGCGATCCAGAAGTCCGAAGGCGAGCGGCAGGCCGCGATCAACCAGGCGCAGGGCGAGGCGGCCGCGATTCTCGCGGTGGCCGAGGCGAACGCGCAGGCGATCCAGAAGATCGCGAGCGCGATCCAGTCGCAGGGCGGGATGGACGCGGTGAACCTGAAGGTCGCCGAGCAGTATGTCGGCGCGTTCTCGAATCTCGCGAAGCAGGGCAATACGCTGATCGTGCCGTCGAACCTGTCGGATCTCGGCAGTGCGATCGCATCGGCGATGTCGATCGTCAAGAACGCGTCGCCGGCCGCGGGCGGGAAGGGCTGAGCCGGACGCACTATGTGCCGACGGCTGCCGTATGCGATAGGCGTGCGGCGAATCGTCGCGCAGCCGGGCGGCCCGGATGAGGTCCGTCGGTTGCCGGCCGGCCCGTATCGTCAACCGAACCGGCGCGGCATCCGGAATCCCGCCGCCCGCGTCCGGTCGCCGATATGTGCGAATCACGCTTTACAAAGCGACACGGCCCGCTTCGAGCGGGCCGTGTCGTTTTCGATACGCGTCGCGCGCGTCAGGTGCCGGCGCGCATGATGCGCGCTTTCTCGCGTTCCCAGTCGCGCTTTTTCTCGGTTTCGCGCTTGTCGTGCAGCTTCTTGCCCTTCGCGAGCGCGATGTCGCACTTCACGCGGCCGCCCTTGTAGTGGAAGTTCAGCGGCACGAGCGTGTAGCCGCGCTGCTCGACCTTGCCGATCAGTTTCTTGATTTCCTCACGGTGCAGCAGCAGCTTGCGCGTGCGGACCGGGTCGGGCTTGATGTGCGTCGAGGCTTCGGGCAGCGGGCTGATATGGGTGCCGATCAGGAAGATCTCGGCGTTCTTCACCACGACGTAGCCTTCCTTGATCTGGCCTCGCCCGGCGCGCAGCGCCTTGACTTCCCAGCCCTCAAGCACGAGCCCCGCTTCGTAGCGTTCCTCGATGTGATAATCGAAGTGCGCTTTCCTGTTGTCGATGATGCTCATGAAAGGATCGGGCCAACTCGTTTAAAATCACGATTTTAGCAAAGCGGGGCGTGAATCGCCCGGCTTGCGTTCCCACCTTGAGCGATGCCGCGCGATTTATGGCAGATGTCCAGAAAACCGTATTGATCCGTCATTCGGCGGAACAGATGTTCGACCTCGTCACCGACGTGGCCGATTACCCCAATTTCCTGCCCTGGTGCGGCGGCGTCGAGATTCGCCGTCAGGACGACAGCGGGATGGAAGCGCGCATCGATATCAACTTCAAGGGCATCAAGCAGCATTTCGCGACGCGCAACACGCAGCAGCGTCCGACGCGGATCGACATGGAGTTCACGGACGGCCCGTTCAAGAAGTTCACGGGCTCGTGGCGCTTCACCGCGCTGCGCGCCGATGCGTGCAAGATCGAATTCGCGCTGCACTACGAGTTTTCGAGCATCCTGCTCGAGAAAATCATCGGGCCGGTGTTCAGCCACATCGCGAACACGTTCGTCGATTCGTTCGTGAAGCGTGCGGACCAGCGCTACGGGAAGGGGTGACGCGATGCTGTCGATCGAAGTCTGCTATGCGCTGCCGGACCGCCAGACGCTGATTCGGGTGTCGCTGCCCGAAGGCGCGACCGTTCGCTCAGCGATCGACGCGAGCGGCGTGCTCGCGCTGCACCCGGAGATCGACCTCGCGCAAGCGAAGACGGGCGTGTACGGCAAGCTCGCGCCGCTCGACGCGCCGCTCGCCGACCACGACCGCGTCGAGATCTACCGCCCGCTGATCGTCGATCCGAAGCTGGCGCGCCAGCGGCGCGTCGACAAGTCCCGCCGCGCCGGCTCCATCGAGGGCCGCAAATGGATGCACAAGGACGCGCGCTGACGCGCGATTCCGCTCCTTCCGCTCCGATTCGTCTGATCAAGCGCCGCGGCGCTCAGTGGGCCGCGGCGTTCGCGTTGACCGACGCGCTGCCCGGCGTGTCTCCGCCGGCGGGCGTGTCGTCGTGCTGTCGCACCGAGCCGTACACGCCTGCGAGCAGCAGCACCAGCGCGGCGATCTCGAGCGGGTGCGGCATCCGCTGGTCGTAGGCGAACGCGTAAAGCATCGCGAACACGGTTTCGAACACGATCAACTGACCCGACAGCGTGAGCGGCAACCGCTTCGACGCCGCATTCCACAGCCCGTTGCCGAGCCATGACGCGCCGATCGCGAGCACGAGATTCAGCAGCCAGAACAGTTGCCAGCGCGACGCCGGGACGGCCGCCTGCACCGTGCCGGCCGGCAGCGCGAGGATTGCGATCCAGCAGAGCGCGCCGATCAGGCCCGTCACGACACCCCACAGCACCGACCATTCGTTGCCGCCGAAATGATGATGGCGCTGCAGGTAGCGCGTGTTCGCGACCGCGTACCAGGTCCAGCTCGCGAGCGCGCCGGCTGCGCAGGCGATGCCAGCGAGCTTCTGGCCGAGCGTCGTCGCGTGCGCGGCCTCGGACGTGAACAGGTCGACGTTGATGCAAGCGATGCCCGCGATCACCAGTGCGAGCGGGACGGCAAGCCGCCGCAGCGGCACGGCGCCGTGGTCGCCGATGCCCGCGAGCGTGACGGTGACGGGCAGCACGCCGACGATCAGCGAACTGGGCGCGATGCCGATCAGGTGCACGGCGCCGGACAGCAGCATGTAGTACGCGACGTTGCCGACGACCGCGAGCTTCACGAGCGCGACCAGATCTTCGCGGGTCAGCCGCGCGAGCAGCGAGCGGGCGGCCGGCAGCGCGGCCGCGAGTGACACGACGCCATACATCGCGTAGCGGCCGGCGCTTAGCAGCAGCGGCGAGAAGTCGGTCAGCAGCCGCGGAACGAGAAACACCATGCCCCACAGGGCACCTGCGAGAACACCATAGACCACACCGCGTCGCATCGACCGCTCCGAACACATGACTGACGAGCGCGCATCTTAGCGACGCCGGTTCGGCGGCGTCTTGTCCATTCCTGCACTCGGGAAATGGCGGGGTTTCGACGTGCCGTGCGACGGAGCGGTCGCGATCCGTTCCTGGTTATCGAGGGTTCCACGGTTCGGTACGGTGCGAATCAGCCGTCGGCCGGGTCGGGCGTCGCACCGGCGCCGTCGCCCGACGCCCGCACGCGCGCCGGGCGACGCACGGTGCGCAGCTTGCCGCTGTTGCCGCCGCCGCAGTAGAAAAGATCGTGGCCGTCGGATTCGAGCCCCGACACGCCGACGCCGGGCGGCATGTCGACCTGCTCGAGCACCTGGCCCGTACGCGGATCGACGTGCCGCAAATCGCTCTGGTCGGCTTCCCAGGTGCCGTGCCACAGCTCGCCGTCGACCCACGTCACGCCGGTGACGAAGCGGTTCGATTCGATCGTGCGCAGCACGGCGCCCGATTCCGGATCGATCTGATGAATCTTGCGTTCGCGGTACTGGCCGACCCACAGCGTGCCTTCGGCCCACGCGAGCCCAGAGTCGGCGCCGCCGCCGGGTGCCGGGATCGTCGCGAGCACGCGGCCGGATTCCGGATCGATCTTCTCGATGCGGTCCTCGACGATCTGGAACAGGTGGCGGCCGTCGAACGCCGTGCCCGCATGCGCGGTGACGTCGAGCGAGCGGACGGTCGTGCCGCGCTCCGGATCGAGCGCATTCAGCTTGTCGCCGGACGCGTACCACACGTGCCGCCCGTCGAACGTGACGCCGTGCACGCCGTCGACGCCCGGAAACGGGCCGTACTCGCGAATGATGTCTGCATTGGAGCGTTTCATGTTCGTCACCTCGTCGTTCGGTGAGGCCATCCTAATCTCCCGGCAGCGCGGCAGGGAGTAACAAGGTCGTCGCGAATCCGGGCAGCGGCGGCGTCATCCAGCGGCGCGCGCGGCCGCGGCCGAGTGCCTGCACCTTGGCCGCTTCGGCGAGCGCGTCGAGCGCGCGCTGCACGGTGCGCTGGCTCGCGCCGAGCGCGAGCGCCAGCGCGGAGCTCGACCACGCCTCGCCGTCGGCGAGGAGCGCGAGCACGGCCGCGTGGCGATCGTCGACCGGGCGCGCGAGTACGACGGTCTCGCGCACGCCGAGCGGTTCGAGCGCGAAGCCGCGCGGCGTCGCGGTGACGTTCGCGAGCGGCCGCAGCACCGCTCGGAGCCGGCCGATCTCGACGCGCAGGCGCGCGCGATGCGATTCGTCCGCATGTTTCGCGCGGAACGCTGCGGCCACGAGCGCGTTTCTCGACACGTCGGCCGGCCATGCCTCGCCGAGCGCGCGGGCGAGCACGAACAGCACGGGGCGGCGCGCGAGCGACACGGTCGTGCGCGCGTCGCGCACCGTGTGGCGGCACGCATCGACGACGAGCGCATTCGACGCGAACAGCGTCTCGACTTCGTCGAGCTGAACGAGCCGCGACGTGCCGCGCGCGATGAGTCGCGCGGCCGGCGCATCAAGCACGCGCGCGGCGGTATCGACTTCGGCCGTCAGCGCGGCGATGCCGGCATCGTGGGCGGCTGCACGTGCACGGGCGAGCGCCGCGCGAGCCGCATGCGTGCGGATGCGGCGCATCGCGATGCCGGCCGCGATCAGTTCATGGGCGGCGCGCGACGCGGCCGGCAGCGGCGCGGGATCGAGATGCGCGAGCATCCGTTCGGCATCGTCGATGCGACCGATCAGCAGCAGCCGGCGCACGCCGAGATAACGCGCATGCGCGGCGTTCGCGCGGTCGCCGTGCGCGTCGAGCGTCGCGCACGCGGCGTCGAGCGCGCGCGTCGGCCAGCGGAGGTCGCGCGACGCGAGCGCGATCTCGGCTTCCGCGACGACGCAGCGCGCACGCGCCACGGCTTCCTTTACGCCGAACGCGCGCGCGGCGCCGCGCACGAGTGCCCGCGCGCGCTCGAAATCGCCGAGCTGAGCCATCGCGATTCCGCGCAGCGCGAGCGCCGGCGCATCGTCGCGCAGCGCGACGCGGTTCAGCGCGCCGAGCGCGTCACCGGCCGCGAGCGCGCGCGCGGCCGCGGTGATCAGCGAATCCATCCGAATCCCGACACACTTGTCACTCCCTCCGGCCCGATGCCGAGCACTAATCTAGCACCACGCACACGGCGCCGTACGCCGTGCCCGGATACCCATCGGAAGGAGGAACCCGCAATGACGACCCATCTCACCGGAACGCGCGACGAATGGCTGGCCGAGCGCAGGGCGCTGCTCGAAGCAGAAAAGGCGCTGACGCGGCAAAGCGACGAACTCGCGCGGCGGCGCCAGGCACTGCCTTGGGTGCGCGTCGACAAGACCTACCGGTTCGACACCGAAGAAGGGCAGGCGACGCTCGACGACCTGTTTCGCGGCCGTTCGCAACTGCTCGTTTATCACTTCATGTTCGGCCCCGACTACAAGGCCGGCTGCCCGTCGTGCTCGGCGCTCGCGGACGGTTTCGACGGTTTTGCCGTGCACCTGGCGAACCACGACGTGACGCTCGCGGCCGTGTCGCGCGCGCCGCTCGCGAAGCTGCTCGCGTACCGGCAGCGGATGGGGTGGACTTTCCCGTGGGCGTCGTCGGTCGGCAGCGATTTCAACTTCGACTTCAATGTGTCGTTCACCGAAACGCAGCGGCGCACGGGCGACGTCGAATACAACTACGCGAGGGCGGGACATGCGATGGACATGGATCCGCCGCCGGCGCCCGTCGTGCAGTTCGCGGCGACGTGCGGCACCGACGCGGCCACGTATTCGCTCGACCGGCCGGGGATGAGCGCGTTCGTGCGTGAGGACGGCGCCGTCTATCATACGTATTCGACCTATGCGCGCGGCCTCGACGGGCTGTGGGGGATGTACCAGTGGCTCGATCGCGCGCCGCGCGGGCGCAACGAGGCGGGCCCGTGGTGGCGCCGGCACGACGAATACGCGCGCGGCTGAGCGCGGGCCGGCGACGGGGCGGGAGCGTGCGATGACATGGCCGGCAACCGGCGACACGGGCCGCGATCGGCGCGCATTCGGCGCGGCGCTCGCCGCCGTGTTCGTCGCCGTGTTCGCCGCCGCGGCGATGGCGACACTGGCGCAGCACGCGTCGATGGACGCGATGGGCGGCGAACCGATGCCCGGCGGCTGGATGCTCTCGTCCGCATGGCTGCGGCCGTGCGGATGGGGCGCCGGACGCGCGTTCGCGGCGTTCGCCGGCATGTGGGGCGCGATGACGGTGACGATGATGCTTCCCGTGCTGGCGCCGACGCTCTGGCGATACCGGCAGCGCGTCGGCCAGCTGGGCGCGGCGCGCTCGACCTGGCTGGTCGTCGTCGCGGGCGCCGGGTATTTCGCGGTATGGATGGCGCTCGGCGCGGTGACGTTTGCGCTCGGCGGCGCGCTGACCGCCGCCGCGGCACGGCTGCCGGCGCTCGCCCGTGCGATGCCGTTCGCGGCCGGCGCGGTCGTGCTCGGCGCGGGCGTGTTGCAGTTCTCGGCGTGGAAGGCGCGCCGGCTGGCGTGCTGCCGGCACGCTGCGGCGGGCCCGCGCCGGTCGCGCCCGGATGCCGGCGCGGCCTGGCGGCACGGTGTGCGAACCGCGACGCGTTGCGGCGCCTGTTGCGGGAACCTGATGGCGATCGCGCTGGCGGCCGGCATGATGGATCTGCGCGTGATGGCCGCCATGACGGTCGCGATTGCCGCCGAGCGGCTGGCGCCGGCCGGCGAGCGCGTTGCGCGGCTGGTCGGCGGTATCGCGATCGGGGGCGGTCTCGCGATGATCGCGCGCGCGGCCGGGCTGGTATAAGACCGGGGAGGCGAGCCGATCCGGCGCGTTGCCGGGCCGCGGGCGACGGGTGCCGCGGCTGCCGTGTGGCCCGGCCGCGACAGGCGCGGTTGCCGCGGCGCAGCCCGTTGCGCGAATGGCTCGACGCGGCGGCGAAACGAAAGGCGATCGAAAACGAACCGAACGGCGATCCGAACGATTCGGCCCCCGGACGCATGAAAACGGCTAAGCCGTTGTTCGTGTTGTGAAAATTCGCAGCGCTTCGCGTATAATTCGCTTTTGCGCCCATAGGATTTGCCATGCGTCTGATCCAAAAAGCACTCACTTTCGATGACGTGCTCCTCGTACCCGCCTTTTCCGACGTTCTCCCGCGCGACACCAGCCTCAAGACCAAGCTGACCCGCAACATCTCCCTGAACATGCCGCTCGTGTCCGCCGCCATGGACACGGTCACCGAAGGTCGTCTCGCGATCGCGATGGCGCAGCAGGGTGGTGTCGGTATCGTCCACAAGAACCTCACGCCGGCCGAACAGGCCCGCGAGGTCGCGAAGGTCAAGCGTTTCGAGTCGGGTGTCGTCCGTGACCCGATCACGGTGCCGCCGCAAATGAAGGTGCGCGACGTGATCGCGCTGTCGCGCCAGCATGGCATCTCGGGGTTCCCGGTCGTCGAAGGCCCGCAGCTCGTCGGCATCGTCACGAACCGCGACCTGCGTTTCGAAACGCGCCTCGACGAGCCGGTCAAGTCGATCATGACGCCGCGCGAGCGCCTCGTCACGGTCAAGGAAGGCACGCCGCTCGCCGAAGCGAAGGCGCTGATGCACAGCCACCGCCTCGAGCGCGTGCTGGTCGTCAACGACGCGTTCGAACTGCGCGGCCTGATGACCGTCAAGGACATCACGAAGCAGACCGAGCACCCGGACGCGTGCAAGGACGAACACGGCAAGCTGCGCGCAGGCGCGGCGGTCGGCGTCGGTCCCGACAACGAAGAACGCGTCGAGCTGCTGGTGCAGGCCGGCGTCGACGTGATCGTCGTCGATACCGCGCACGGTCACAGCAAGGGCGTGCTCGAGCGCGTCCGCTGGGTCAAGCAGAATTTCCCGCACGTCGAGGTGATCGGCGGCAACATCGCGACGGCCGCTGCCGCGAAGGCGCTCGTCGAATACGGCGCGGACGCGGTCAAGGTCGGTATCGGCCCCGGCTCGATCTGCACGACGCGGATCGTCGCGGGCGTCGGCGTGCCGCAGATCAGCGCGATCGCGAACGTCGCGGAAGCGCTGAAGGGCACCGGTGTGCCGTGCATCGCCGACGGCGGCGTGCGTTTCTCGGGCGACGTGTCGAAGGCCCTCGCGGCCGGCGCGAACGCGGTGATGATGGGCAGCATGCTGGCGGGCACCGAAGAGTCGCCGGGCGACGTGTTCCTGTACCAGGGCCGCCAGTACAAGGCGTACCGCGGCATGGGTTCGGTCGGTGCGATGAAGGACGGCGCGGCAGACCGCTACTTCCAGGACAACTCGGCGAACATCGACAAGCTCGTGCCGGAAGGCATCGAAGGCCGCGTCGCGTACAAGGGTTCGGTCAACGCGATCCTGTTCCAGCTGGTCGGCGGCGTGCGAGCCAGCATGGGCTACTGCGGCTGCCGGACGATCGACGAGCTGCACGACAAGGCCGAATTCGTCCAGATCACCGCTGCGGGCATGCGCGAGTCGCACGTGCACGACGTGCAGATCACGAAGGAAGCGCCGAACTACCACGTGGACTGACCGCCGATGAAACCGCTGCTGCGAGCCGTGCTGATCATCGATGCCGTGCTGCTGCTGGCGTTCGGCGTGCTGTTCGTGCTGACGCCCTGGCAGTCGCTCTTCAACGCGCTGCAGCTTGCGAACATCCAGCCGGCGATGCTCGGCCAGGCGTTCGGCATCGCATTGCTCGGGCTCGCGTGGCTCGCGTTTCATGCGGCGTTCAACGGCGATCTCACGGCGCCCGTCGCGCGGTCGGTCGGCCACGTGTACTGGCTGACCGGCGTGCTGACGATCGTCTGGTCGATCGGCACCGGCAGCGGTCCCGCGCTCGCGGCCGCCGGCCGGGTGTTGTCGGCCGTGGCCGGGGTCGCGCTGATCGTGCTCGGCCTCGGCGGCGTGCGGCTCGCATCGGCCGTGCGCCGGCGCGAGAAGGCGCAGGCGCTCGACGCGCGCGCACCGGCGCAGCGTCCGGCCGAGCCGGCGATGGCGCCGGCGTCGCCGCCCGCACCGCAGCGCGTCGAACCCATCGTTAGCCGTCCCGCGGCGCCCGCCGCGCCGTCGTCGGCCGCGTCCAGCCAATCAGGCGGCGTCGCACTCGACGAGCGCCCGCCGATGCAGGATTGACCGGCCATGCGTCGCGCGTGCCGCCTGCCGCCCGACGCCGCTGTCCATGCTATTGACGCAGCGCTTCGTGCGCTGCTTTTCTTATTCTCTTCATCCCGTCCGCAGCCATGCACGACAAAATCCTGATTCTCGACTTCGGTTCGCAAGTCACCCAACTGATTGCGCGACGCGTGCGTGAAGCGCACGTCTACTGCGAAATCCATCCGAACGATGTGTCCGACGACTTCGTCCGCGAGTTCGCGCCGAAGGCGGTGATCCTGTCGGGCAGCCACGCGAGCACGTACGAAGACCACCAGCTGCGCGCGCCGCAGGCCGTGTGGGATCTCGGCGTGCCGGTGCTCGGCATCTGCTACGGCATGCAGACGATGGCCGTGCAACTCGGCGGCAAGGTCGAGTGGAGCGACCATCGCGAATTCGGCTATGCGGAAATGCGCGCGCACGGCCATACGCGGCTGCTCGACGGCATCGAGGATTTCACGACGGCCGAAGGCCACGGGATGCTGAAGGTCTGGATGAGCCACGGCGACAAGGTCGCCGAGCTGCCGCCGGGCTTCGCGCTGATGGCATCGACGCCGAGCTGCCCGATCGCCGGCATGGCCGACGAGGCGCGCGGCTACTACGCGGTGCAGTTCCACCCGGAAGTCACGCATACAGTGAAGGGCCGCCAGATCATCGAGCGCTTCGTACTGCAGATCGCCGGCGCGAAGCCCGACTGGATCATGCGCAACCACATCGAGGAAGCCGTCGCGAAGATCCGCGAGCAGGTCGGTGACGAGGAAGTGATTCTCGGCCTGTCGGGTGGCGTCGATTCGAGCGTCGCGGCCGCGCTGATCCATCGCGCGATCGGCGACCAGCTCACCTGCGTGTTCGTCGACCATGGCCTGCTGCGCCTGAACGAGGGCAAGATGGTGCTCGACATGTTCGAGGGCCGCCTGCACGCGAAGGTCGTGCACGTCGACGCGTCCGACCAGTTCCTCGGCCACCTGGCCGGCGTGACCGATCCGGAAGCGAAGCGCAAGATCATCGGCCGCGAGTTCGTCGAAGTGTTCCAGGCCGAGGCGAAGAAGCTGTCGAAGGCGAAGTGGCTCGCGCAGGGCACGATCTATCCGGACGTGGTCGAATCGGGCGGCACGAAGACGAAGAAGGCGACGACGATCAAGAGTCACCACAACGTCGGCGGCCTGCCGGAAACGCTCGGCCTGAAGCTGCTCGAGCCGCTGCGCGACCTGTTCAAGGACGAAGTGCGCGAGCTGGGCGTCGCGCTCGGCCTGCCGCCGGAGATGGTGTATCGCCATCCGTTCCCGGGCCCGGGCCTCGGCGTGCGGATCCTCGGCGAAGTGAAGCGCGAATACGCCGACCTGCTGCGCCGCGCGGACGCGATCTTCATCGAGGAACTGCGCAACACGACCGCGACCGCGCAGGATGCGGCTGCCGGCCTGTGCGGCGAGGCCGATGTCGGCAAGAGCTGGTACGACCTGACGAGCCAGGCGTTCGCGGTGTTCCTGCCGGTGAAGTCGGTCGGCGTGATGGGCGACGGCCGCACGTACGACTACGTGACGTCGCTGCGCGCAGTGCAGACGACCGATTTCATGACCGCACACTGGGCGCACCTGCCGTACGCGCTGCTCGGCCGCGCGTCGAACCGGATCATCAACGAGGTGCGCGGGATCAACCGTGTCGTGTACGACATCTCGGGGAAGCCGCCGGCGACGATCGAGTGGGAGTGATCTGGTGTCCGGCACTGGCCGGCATCCGTTGGCAGTAAAACACACCTAAGCCCGCGTCACAGCGGGCTTTTTTCGTTTTTGGCCTGGCAGGTGCCATCGCCCGGTTGGAGCATCGCGCGGATTTCGTGTTTCATCGACAAGAACACACCGAGAACATTCGTGCGCCATGAGGCGTCGCCGGTACCTTTATTTCTGCTCTCGTTCAACCGGCGGCTCCGCTCATCGACTGCGCCATGCCGTACCCAATCGTTACCTGCAACCAGTTGAAGCGCAAAAGGCGCGGATTGAAACAGCGTTCGCGTGCTGTGTAGCGAGGCCGCTTGATGGAGAAGTCGTTAAACGACGTGCTGCTACCCCCAATTTCGCCGCGACTGTAATCGAGCGTAATTGATTGCTCTGCGCGCTCAGCCTAATTTCTTCCTGGCAGGGGCTCTTCGCGAATGGCTGGCCCAAGCCGCCACGGAGATTGTGATGAACGTTATCGATGCGTGACTCGCGCAAGCCAGATTCGGGCTATACGACCCTGGCTTTCGGTTTTTCAACTCACAGCAGGAGAAATTGTCATGTCGAACGAAAAATTCAGCGAAATTCAAAGGCTCGCGGAGAATGCGGACGATTTGAAACGCGTAGAGGTTGAGTCAATCCAGCTGGGCTATTGGGACAAGCAGGATACCCTTCCTTTCATGCTCAATAACGAGGGGGGGAATTCGTTTGCAGTGAATGCCTCGAACACGGCGTTGCTGATCCAGATTGGAAACGCGCTCACAGCGCTTGGGCAGAAGCGGAAGGTCGTGGCCTATCTGGGAGACCTCAGCCACGGAGGTACCCTCAAAGTGCTCCTGATCGGCCTTGAATAGTACGAAAAATAAGTCGCGACTCAGTGAGTCAGCGTCGTGGGCGGCCACAAAATGGCCGTCCTGCCGTTTCCTTGTATTAGTAGACTGCCCCCGGTTTTAAAACCGGGGGCAGGTCAGACAAGAAAACGGCTTGGCAGGTTGCCAAGCCGCTTTTCGTTAATGGATTGCGCAAGTCAGAGCCATCGCGCCTCGGTTTCTCATGCGGGCGTGCCCACGAGCGAACGCAGGTATGTTGGCACGTTCGCCTTCGCCGTTGCCTGGACACGTGTCATGAGCGCGTGATCGATACGATCCAGTCCATAAGTCCGTGCAATGTCCTGCTGCAGCCGGCACCACAGATGGCCGGCCATCTCGGCATCGACCATCGCCCGGTGCGCACGTCCCGATTTCGGCAATCGCAGCATGTCTGCGAGGCTCGACAGGCGATGGCTCAGTGCGTCCGGGTAAATGCGTCGCGCGACGAGCATCGTGCAGGCAAAGGCATGCTCGGCCGACATGCCGAGAAGCCCGAGTTCTGCCTGCCAGAACCGCTTGTCGAAACCGGCGTTGTGGGCGACGACCGCATGCTTGCCAACGAACGCCGCCGCTTCCTTCATGACTTTTGACGCCGGGGGAGCCGATGCAATCATGTCGTTCGTGATGCCGGTCAGCGCGACGACATCGGACGGTATGCGTTTGCCCGCATTCATCAAGCTCTGGAAACGGTCGACGACTTGTCCGTCGCGTAGAAGGATCACGGCAATTTCGGTGGCACGGTCGCCCAGATTCGGCGAAAGCCCGGTTGTTTCGAAGTCCAGTACCGCGACGGTTTGCATGGTTGAATCCTGGTGCTTCATGCGGTGGCGTTTAGTTTGGCCAAGAGGTTAGCATCATCGGGCCTGTGAAAGACTCGTTCAGTTCGAGAAACGATCGTTCTTGCCATTTCCCCGCTTGCGATCCGGTGCCATGCGGTTGCTGTCGACGTCCAATTCCAAAACGGGTCCTTGATGTCTTGATACCAAGTCCGGCGCTCGGTGCATCGTTGGCAGCTTGCCGCATCGGATGATGCAGGCGCCCGACAGGGATACCTGCCGGGCGTTGTTGTTTGCGCGACGGAAGGGTTGTCTTCCGATCGACGATAATGGAGACGTTGCCATCGGCGTATCTGCAATATGGCCATGACTCAGCTGACGCTACCCGGATTCGACGTGCCGCCACCGGTTCCCGAGCATCGCTTTTTCTTCGCTGCGATGCCCGATCCAGCGGCGGCTGCATGTATTGCCGGAATGACTGAAGGCTTGCAGTCAGGGAAGCCTGGGGAGCGCGGGGTGCTGCACACCGAGCGTCTGCATGTCACGCTGTACTCCCTGGGCGACTTTGCTTATGTGCCGGGCGCCATCATCGCGCGTGCATGTGCCGCGGCGGATCGCATCGATGTGCCGTCTTTCGGCGTCACCTTCGATCGGCTCGTCAGCTTCAATGGGCGGCCGGGCCATCGGCCTCTGGTACTGACTGGGAACGCGGGGCTGGAAATATTGATCGATTTTCAGCAGCAACTTCGAGATGCCCTTGGAAAGGCAGGTCTGCGTGTTTCAGGTGCGCGTTTCACGCCCCACGTGACGTTGCTGTACGGCGAACGCAGGCCCGATCAGTACAGGATCGATCCGATTACGTGGACCGTCCGCGAATTCGTCCTGATTCACAGTTGGCTCCGCAGGACGCACTACGATGTAATAGGGCGCTGGCCGCTGACGAACCGCAGTTCGTCGGCGTGATCGTATGTTGGAAGCCCGCTCCGGTCGTCGACCATCCGGATCGAGCCCATGGTTTGCCGTGCGCGCTGCCTGATGCTGAATCCGATCGGATCGCTGTAAATCTCCCGTTTAGCTGCGATGCATGGATTGCATGGGTATCGCGCAATCGAAGGCGAGCGAGTGCTTCGGGGCGTTCGGTGCGTGGTTGGCAAGCGGCGCGGCAGGCGATGCCGCGCAAGTCCAAGTCACGCGTTTTCCTGCGACCGGCCAGACGCGATCGCGCCGCGATAGCGAAGGTGGACCAGCGGATAAGGCCGCCCCTGTCCGTCGAGCGCCGATCGCCCGCAGCGCTCGAATCCGAGCCTTTCATAGAATCCCGCCGCCGATTCGTTCTGCTCGTTGACGTCGGTCGACAGGTCGGGATGGCGCCTGAGCGCTTCTTCCACGAGCAGGCGCCCGATGCCCGCGCCATGGTGAGCGGGATCGATGAACAGCGCTGCCATGTGACTGCCGTCGAGCAGCATGAAGCCGATCGGCCGATCGGCCTCGTCGACGGCCACATCGAGCGGCGCGCCGGGCAGAAACGGCTCGACTTCGGCATCGATCGCGCGTCGGTCGGTGTCGCTCAGGAAGTGATGCGTCGCGTCGACCGCGCTGCGCCAGATATCCAGCACGCGTGAGCCATCGGCCTGGGTGGATTTGCGGATTCTGATCATGGCTTGATTTGTCGTGGTTCGGATGTCCGTTCGACGGCTCGTCGCGCGACGTCCTGGACCCCCGGGCTCATCAGCAGATCGTCCCGATCGAGTTCCGCGAGATCGAACCAGCCTGCCTCGAGCGCACCATCGCTGCTGTTCGAACGGCTCTGCACGACGAGCGGCGAGCCGGCCCGCGCAAGGTTGAGCGCCATCGGCGTGCCTGTCACGCCGAGGCCGATGAATCCGACTGCCGTTTGCATGTCCTGGCTCCTGTGGAAAAGGGGCGCGCAGCGCGCAGGCGTCAGTATCGCAGCGTTTCAGGAGGCATGACGGCGGCGCGCGAAGGTTTCGGCGGCAACGTCGAGTGCGCCGGGCAGGCGCGGTGCATATCGAGGCATGCTGCGAGCCGGAACGGCGTACCGATGCGAGGCTGGCCCGCCGGTGGTCAGTTCGCGAGATCGCCGAACTTGCGCACGCAATGCGTGCCGAGGTCCGGATCCGTCGCGCGTTTTCCGAGTTCCGCCAGATACGGCCACGGATAGATGCCGCGAGCATGACCGTCGCCGAACAGCAGGCGAATGCCGTAACCGGCCGCTTCCACATCGTCCAGCGTCACGTCCGGTCGCGCGTCGACCACGCCTGCGCCGAACCGGATCTTGCGGCAAGCAGCGCACGGGCAACTGCTGCGCAACAGCACGTAATCGATGCGTTGCATGTCGCCGCCCGGCCAGCGCAGCGTCAACACACGAGCAGCGTGGTCGAGCACGATTTCGGTCGGCGGCGTCATCGCGCCTCTCCGATCTGCCGGATTGCGATCCGCACGGCCTTGCGCACTTCGGGATCGCGATCGTCGAGTGCGTCGTGCAGTGCAGGCAGCGTGCCGGGGTCGCGCAGTTCGCCGAGCGCGAGCGCGGCTTCCTTGCGCAGATTGCTGATCGTATGCGGGAGCAGCGCGGCGACGGCCGGCGCCGCAGCCGCATCGCGCAACTGTCCGAGCGCGCGCACGGCGCGCAATCGCACTTGCCAGTAGTCGTCGTCGAGCGCGGCGACGAGTTGGTCACGCGCGACCGCGACACGCGGCTTGCCGAGCGTTGCGGCCGATTCTTCGCGTACCTGCCATGTGGCGTCGCGCAATGCGGCGAGCAGTGCGGCGATGACGGTCGTGTCGTCCGATGCCGCGAATCCGAGCGCGCCGACCGCGACGCGCCGCACGTCCGCATCGGCATCGGTCGTCGCGACGCGCGCGAGCGGCGACAACGCGCGTATATCCCTGAGCCAGCCGAGCACGGCGACGGCCTCGGCACGCACGGCGGTGGCGTCGGCGTCGAGCGCGCGCAACGCAGGCGCGAACGCATCGGGATCGCGCAATTCGCGCAGCCCGCGCAGCACGGCGCTGCGCACGAACAGCTCGGGCCGGTCGGCCCAGCCGCACAGCACGGCGCCCGATGCCGCGTCCTTCAGTTCGGACAGGCTCTGCGCAGCGGTCGCGCGCACGCCGTCGTCCGGATCGAGCAGCGCGCGGCACAGCGCGTCGACGACGTCGGGTTGTTCCCAGGCGCCGAGCACGCGGGCCGCCTCGCTGCGCACGTCGGCGGTCGGGTCGTCGCGCAGCGCCGCGACGAACGCGGGAATGAAACCGGATTCCTCGAGATCGGCGAGTTCGAGCAGCGCTATGCGGCGCACGGATGCGTCGGGCGCAGCGAGGCGGGCGACGAGCGCGGCACGATCCGGATCGAGTGTGCCGGGCAGCGAGGAGGTGGAAGAGAAATCGGTCATGGGGAAAAGGTCGGTTCGATGAAAGGGCGGGTGCTCACGGAGCGCGGTGCATGGGCGATGCGAACCTGGCGAACGCCGGCCCCATCACGTCGTCGATGCACGACCCGCGCGGGCAGCACGACGACGATCGGCCGCGCACCCGGTCAGCGCAGCAGATAAGGGATCTCGACCTTGACCGCGCCGGTCGGGCAATCGCGCTCGCACGGCATGCAGTACCAGCATTCGTCGAACTGCATATAGGCCTTGCCCTTGGTCACGTCGATCGCGAGCAGGTCGAGCGGGCACACGTCGACGCAGACGGTGCAGCCCTTGTCGGCGATGCACAGTGCCTCGTCGATCGTGACGGGCGCGCTGCTGCGCTGGAAGATGTCGTGCGGGGTATGGGGCATGGTGTGGCTCCTCAAAGGGCGGCCGCGAGCGCGGCCGGTTCGCGGATGCGCAGATGCGCGTAGGCGCCGCGTTCGTCGTCGGCCAGCGGCACGATGTACGGCTCGACCGGCCGCTTCTCGCTGCGCATCGCGCCGTCGGCATCCTTTCGCAGCCATGTGTGGCAGAACCATTCGGCGTCGTCGCGATGCGGAAAGTCGACGCGATGGTGGTACAGCCCCCAGCGGCTTTCGGTGCGGAACAGCGACGCGCGCGCGGCCATTTCCGCGCAGTCGCGAATCGCGCGCACTTCGGCGGCGCGCATCAGTTCGTGAGGATGGCTTGCCTTGATAAATTCGATATCCTCAGTAATCGCGTCAAAACGTTGCAGTCCGATTTCCATCTTGCGCGTCACCTTCGGCGGCTGCAGATAGTCGTTCACCATGCGGCGCAGCTTGTATTCGACCTGCGCCGGCGCCAGGCCGCGCTCGCGTAACAGCGGGGCGAACACGCGTGTACGTTCCGCGTCGACCTGTTCGTCGTCCACCGGCGCATGGTCGCGGCCGATCACGTAGTCGGCCGCGTTCTGCCCGGCAAACCAGCCGTACGTGAAAGCGCCGAGCATGTAGTTGTGCGGGACGGCGGCCATGTCGCCGGCGGCGTAGAGCCCGGGCACGGTCGTCTCCGCGCGCGCGTTCACGTAGACGCCTGACGCACTGTGGCCGCTGCAGAAGCCGATCTCGGAGATGTGCATCTCGACCATCTGGCTGCGGTAGTCGGTCCCTCGCCCCGCATGGAAGCGGCCGCGGCTCGGCCGCTCGTTCGTATGCAGGATCTGCTCGATGGTCCGGATCGTCTCTTCCGCGAGATGGTTGAGCTTCAGGAACACGGGGCCGTTGCCGCTTTGCAGTTCCTGATGGAATTCCCACATCATCTGGCCGCTCCAGTAATCGCATTCGATGAAGCGCTCGCCCCGGCCGTTCGCGGTGAAGCCGCCGAGCGGGCCCGTCACGTATGCGCACGCGGGGCCGTTGTAGTCCTTGATCAGCGGATTGATCTGGAAGCATTCGAGATTCGCGAGTGCGGCGCCCGCGTGATAGGCCATCGCGTAGCCGTCGCCCGCGTTGGTCGGATTCTCGTACGTGCCCATCAGGTAGCCCGACGCCGGCAGCCCGAGCCGGCCGGCCGCGCCGCAGCAGAGAATCACGGCCTTCGCGCGGATCACGTGGAACTCCGCGGTGCGGCAATCGAAGCCGAGCACGCCGCTCGCGTGGCCGTGCGCGTCGGTCAGCACGCGCGTCGCGACGATCCGGTTCGTGATCGCGATGCGTGCACGCTTCAGTTGCCGGTACAGCACCTTCTTGATGTCGTGTCCTTCCGGCATCGGCAGCACGTACGAGCCCATGTGATGGACCTTCTTCACCGCATAGTCGCCGGTGCCGTCCTTCTCGAATTTCACGCCCCAGCGGTCGAGCTGTTCGATCGTCGCGAAGCTGTGCGTCGCATACGCGTACACGGCTTCCTGGTCGACGATGCCGTCGTTGGCGATCGTGATCTCGCGCGTGTACTGCTCGGGCGTCGCATGCCCGGGGATCACCGCGTTGTTCAGCCCGTCCATCCCCATCGAGATCGCGCCACTGCGCTTCACGTTGGCCTTTTCGAGCAGCAGCACGCGCAGGGACGGGTCGCGTTCCTTCGCCTTGATCGCCGCCATCGGGCCGGCCGTGCCGCCGCCGACCACGACGACGTCGTATTCGTGCACATGGGTATTCATCGCGGGTTCCTTGCAGGTTTGCGGGCCTTCTGCCGGTCGATGCGCAACCGGTACTGGAAGGCGTCGCCGCGGAAGTAGAGGTATTCGTAGTCGATCGGCGCGCCCGATGCGTCGTGCGTGAGGCGTTCGATGCGCAGCACGGGGCTGCTTTCCTCGACGCGCAGCGCGTCGACGATCTCGTCGTCGGCGAGGATTGCGTTGATCGACACGTCGGCATGACCGAGCGGAATGCCGCAGTCGTTTTCCAGGATCAGGAAGATGTCGCGGGTCGCGAGATCGGCACCCGCGAGGCGCTTGCCGAGTGCTTCGGGCACCCAGGTCTGTTCGAGCGACACGGGCTCGCGGTTCAGCAGCCGCACGCGATGGATCTCGACGAGCGGCGCGCCTTCCGGCACGTGCAGCTTCGTCGCGAGATGGCGGTCGGCCTTCACGGTGCGAACGCTGCGCAACTGGTTGACGATCTCGTAGCCCATCGACGACATCGCCTCGGCGAACCCCTGCAGCGACGTCACGTTCTGGAACGCCTTCGGCTTCGACACGAACGTGCCCTTGCCATGCAGCTTGAACAACAGGCCTTCCTTCTGCAGGTCGCCGAGCGCCTGGCGCACCGTGATGCGGCTGACGTCGAACATTGCGCAGAGTTCGTGCTCGGACGGCATCCGGCTGTGCGGCGCATAGGTGCCGTCGAGAATGCGAGCGCGCAGCGTGTCCTTGATCTGCACGTAGAGCGGGGCCGCCGACAGCGGCACGACGTTGGTTCGAGGCATCGGTCAACTTGTTATGACAAGATGGTTCGAGTGTAGCCAGCGCGATCGTGCGTCCAAACCAACCATTTCTGATTTCGACTTTCCGAATCCGGAAAAGCAGGGCGGCAGGCCGGACGGGCAATCCGGCGGCATTCGGTGTTCGAACGATCCGCCCCGTACCAGCCGCGCGGATCGGCCGACAATCAAAAAAATTCGCCGGCGTGTGCGCCGCACATGTCGATTTCCCGATGCGTCGCCCGTCGTATCGATGTCGACCGGGCTCGCGACAGCGTCGATGGGCAGCCGGACCTACCGCCGCGCAGCGCGGCGGGAGCCCGGTTCCGAGGGTTGCGGAAACGAGAAAGGAGACGCCAGATGCCGGATTCCCGATACCGCTGGGTGATCGTCGCCGCGGGCGGCCTGATGGGCTGCATCGCGATCGGCGCGATGTTTTCGCTGCCGGTGTTTCTGCGCGCGATTGCGCGCGACACGGGCTGGTCGATGACCGGCATTTCCGGCGCGATGACGCTCGGCTTCATCGCGATGGCCTTCGCGAGCATGGGGTGGGGCGGCCTGTCGGACCGCATCGGTACGCGCGCGGTCGTCATGACGGGCGCCGTGCTGCTGTCGGCGAGCCTCGCGCTGGCGAGCCGAGCGCCGTCGCTGCTCGCGTTCCAGCTGACCTTCGGTCTTGCCGTCGGCAGCGCGGCGGCCGCGGTGTTCGCGCCGATGATGGCGTGCGTGACGGGCTGGTTCGACACGCACCGCAGCCTGGCGGTGTCGCTCGTGTCGGCCGGCATGGGGATGGCGCCGATGACGATGTCGCCGCTGGCCGCATGGCTCGTATCGACGCACGACTGGCGCACGTCGATGCTGCTGGTCGCCGCGCTGGCGGCCGTCGTGATGATTCCGGCGTCGCTGCTGGTGCGCCGCGCGCCCGCGCTCGACCGCGCACAGGCTGTGCCCGCGCCTGCCGACGCGCCCGCGGCGATGTCGGTCGCGGACGCGCTGCGCTCGCCGCAGTTCATGGTGCTGCTGCTGACCAACTTCTTCTGCTGTGCGACGCACTCGGGCCCGATTTTCCATACGGTCAGCTACGCGGTGACGTGCGGGATCCCGCTGATCGTCGCGGTGTCGATCTACAGCGTCGAAGGGCTCGCGGGCATGGGCGGCCGGATCGTGTTCGGGCTCCTCGGCGACCGTGTCGGCGCGAAGCGCATGCTGGTGGCCGGGCTGCTCGCGCAGGCGCTGGGCGCGCTCGGCTACTACTTCGTGCGCACGCTCGACGGGTTCTACGCGGTCGCGACGCTGTTCGGCTTCATCTATGCGGGCGTGATGCCGCTGTATTCGGTGCTCGCGCGCGAGAACTTCCCGCTGCGGATGATGGGCACCGTGATCGGCGGCTGCGCGATGGCCGGCAGCCTCGGCATGGCTGCGGGGCCCGTTGCCGGCGGCCTGATCGTCGATACGTTCGGCAGTTACGGCTGGCTGTACCTCGGTTCGTTCGCGATCGGTCTCGGCGCGTTCCTGATCGCGACGATGTTCCGCCCGTTTGCGAAAGCGCGGCCGGAAACGATGGCCGCGTGACCCGATAACGGAAGACGGGCGCCTTCCGTTTCGCCGGATTGGCGACGCCCGGAACGCATCGACGCAGATAAAAAACAGGGCCGGACACCGCCTGCATTTGCAGATGTCCGGATGGCGCTTCGCCCGCTGCGGCGCAGCAGACCGGCAACTGGCGCCGATCGGCGCGCATGCGTCACGATTCGGCCCCTAAAAGCACAATATCGAGCATATATTCGAAGGGCCTGTCATACCCGCGTCACCCTGCTAGAATTCGGCCTGCCGCATTGTTCCCATTGACTGATGAGATTGCTTGACGCCCTGGTCGAACAACGTATTGCCGCCGCCGCCGCGCGGGGAGAGTTCGACGATTTGCCGGGTACCGGCGCGCCGCAGGCGCTGGATGACGACCTGCTCGTGCCCGAGGAGGTGCGGGTGGCCAACCGTATCCTGAAGAACGCGGGCTTCGTGCCGCCGGCCGTCGAGCAATTGCGCGCGCTGCGCAACCTGCATGACGAAGTGCAGGCGGTCAGCGACCGCGCCGCGCGCTGCCGGCTGCAGGCGAAGATCCTGGCGCTCGACATGGCGCTCGAATCGCTGCGCGGCGGCCCGATGGTGATGCCGCGCGACTACTGCCGTCGCATCGCGGAACGCCTGTGCGAGCGCGGGCTCGACGATGCGCCCGCCGAAGCGGGGCCGATGTGACGTCCGACGCGCTGCACGACGCAGCCCGATCGGTGGCCGACACGGCCGCTGAACCTGCCGCCCAGTCTCCTGTTCCCGAAACCGCACCCGTATCGGCGCGCGACCTGCATTTCATGCGGCTCGCACAGGCCGCCGCGGAAGAGGCGCGCGCGGCCGGCGAAGTGCCGGTCGGCGCGGTGCTCGTGCGCGGCGACGAAGTGATTGCACGCGGCTTCAACCATCCGATCGGCGGGCACGACCCGTCGGCCCATGCGGAAATGGCGGCGCTGCGCATGGCCGCGCAAAATCTGCAGAATTACCGGATGCCCGGCTGCGAGTTGTACGTGACGCTCGAGCCATGCCTGATGTGCGCGGGTGCGATCATGCATGCGCGCATCGCGCGGGTCGTCTACGGCGCCGCCGATCCGAAGACGGGTGCATGCGGCAGCGTGATCGACGCGTTCGCGAATCCGCAGCTCAACCACCATACCGAAGTGACCGGCGGCGTGCTCGCCGACGAGTGCGGCGCCGCGCTGAAGTCGTTCTTCGCCGAGCGCCGTCGCGCGTTGCGCGAAGCACGGCTGGCGCGCGACGCCGAATCCGGCGCGTCATAGTCGCGCCGACCGCGCCTGTCGCTCCGGGTGCGCTCGGTTCCCTGAACCGAAGACGGTTCGGACCCTCTAAGCAGGTTTGACGACCCGACACCTTTCGCCATGTCCTTCCAGCCCGCCGCGTCCTACACCATCCGCCTGCTGGCGCCATCCGGTTATCCGCACGATCCCGACGCGATCAATCGCGCGCTCGAACGCCTCAGCATCGCGCAGCAGCGCATCGAGAACATCGAGGCGACGCAGCGGCGCTTCCAGCGTTTCGGCGGCACCGACGGCGAGCGGGCAGGCGACCTGAACCGTCTCGCCGATCCCGAGCGGCCGCTGCCGGACATCGCGCTCGCGGTGCGCGGCGGCTACGGTGCCGCGCGGATCCTGCACGGGCTCGACTATCGCGGGCTCGAGCGCAGGCTGCGCGACCGGCCCGTCGCGCTCGTCGGCCACAGCGATTTCACGGCGATCCAGCTCGCGCTGTACGCGAAGGCGCGCATCAAGACGTTCGGCGGCCCGATGCTGTCTGCCGATTTCGGCGCGGAAACGCCGAGTGATTTCACGATGCAGCACTTCTGGCAGACGCTGACGCAGCCGAGCACGACGATCATCGCCGAAGCACCGCAGGTGCAGACCGTGAACGTGACGGGCACGCTGTGGGGCGGCAACCTCGCGATCCTCACGTCGCTCATCGGCACGCCTTACATGCCCGACATCGAGGGCGGCATCCTGTTCATCGAGGATGTCAACGAGCAACCGTTCCGGATCGAGCGGATGATTTATCAACTGCACCTGTCGGGCCTGCTCGCGCGCCAGCAGGCGCTCGTGCTCGGCCAGTTCACGGGCGCGCGGCCGTTCGAGTACGACAACGGCTACGACATGCAGGCGATGATCGACCAGGTGCGCGAGGTGGTCGGCATCCCGGTCGTCACGGGGTTGCAGTTCGGCCACGTGCCCGACCTGCTGACGCTGCCGTTCGGCGCGCAGGCGCAGCTGGTCGCGAACGCACACGGTTTCTGGCTCACGCTGTCGGACTATCCGCACCTCGGCTGATGCGGGCGCGGTCGATCGAAAGGCGGGTTTCCGCCTTTTTCTTTATGTAAGTGTGCAACTAACGGTCAAAAATTTCGACTGCCACCGACAGGATCGTCACCGGATTTTGCACCATTTTTGTCAACAAAATGGCCGGGAGGGTATACGGCAAGAACGGCCTCTGTCATGGCATTCAGGCTTGATATGCATGGATTTCGCGCATCCTGCACCGATTGGGGTCGTGTCCGTGCACGCCGATTGTGCGAAATTCCGGAAAAGAATTGTTGACAATCTTTATGTCCATCCTAGGATGAGGACCATCACACGATGCAGATCATGAACGAGCCCGATTCCCACGCGTCCGGTGCAGCCAGTCCCGAAGCGATCGCCGAGCGGATCCGCACGGCGATCCTCGAGCATCGGCTCGCGCCCGGCGCGAAGCTGACGGAGGCGCAGCTCTGCGACGTGTTCGGCGTGAAGCGCGGGACGATTCGCCAGGCGCTCGCGCAGCTCGCGACCGACAAGCTGGTCGAGCTCGAGCCGAACCGCGGTGCGTTCGTCGCGAGCCCGACGCTGCAGGACGTGCACGAGGTGTTCGAGATGCGCCGGATCATCGAGCTCGCCGTGGTCGAGCGGCTCGCGACCGGGCCCGGCGCGAAGCGGCTGAAGGGCGTCGCCGCGCTGATCGACAAGGAACGCAAGGCGTTCGAGCGGCACGACTTCGCGGCATGGATCCGGCTGTCGGGCGAATTCCACACGGCGCTCGCCACGCTGATGGGCAATGCGACGCTCAGCGAGTGCCTCGAAGGGCTCGTCGCACGTTCGACGCTGATGTCGGCGCTGTACGAATCGCACGGGCGCAGCCCGTGTTCGTGCGACGACCACGACGAGATCCTCGCCGCGCTGGAGGCGGGCGATCCGAAGCGGGCGGTGACGCTGATGGCGCGCCACCTGCAGCATGTCGAACTGAAGATGCTGGACCGGCCCGCGCAAGGGCAGGTCGATTTGCGCGAAGTGTTCGGCGGCGCCTGAGCGGCGACGCGAACCCGGCCGCGCGCCACAGAACGAGAGCAATGCAGGCCTGCGGTGTCCGCCGCGGGCCGCTGGTCCGACTCCGGGCGACGATCCGGAGCGGTAACGATGACGGTGGAGCGGCCACCCGGCCGCGTCAAGGAGAAGTCATGGCTCAGTTCAGTGTGGCGCACGACAGCGCCTATCCGGCGGAAGAGGGCGGCGAGGGCGGCGATCCGACGCTGCCGGGCGGTTACAGCGAACGTCTGTATAACGAAGATTTGGCACCCCTGAAGAATCAGACATGGGGCTCGTACAACATCTTCGCGTTCTGGATGTCGGACGTGCACAGCGTCGGCGGCTACGTGTTCGCGGGCAGCCTGTTCGCGCTCGGGCTGACGAGCTGGCAGGTGCTGATCGCGCTGATCGTCGGGATCGGCATCGTGAACCTGCTGTGCAACCTGATCGCGCGGCCGAGCCAGCAGATCGGCGTGCCGTATCCGGTCGCGTGCCGCGCGACGTTCGGCGTGCTCGGCGCGAACGTGCCGGCCGTGATCCGCGGGCTGATCGCGATCGCGTGGTACGGCATCCAGACCTATCTCGCATCGAGCGCGCTGGTGATCGTCGTGCTGAAGTTCTTCCCGCAATGGCTGCCGTATGCGGACGTCCATCGCTACGGCTTCCTCGGGCTGTCCGCGGTCGGCTGGGCCGGGTTCATGCTGCTGTGGGTCCTGCAGGCGTTCGTGTTCTGGAACGGGATGGAGACGATCAAGAAGTTCATCGACTTCGCGGGCCCGGCCGTCTATGTCGTGATGTTCATCCTCGCTGGCTACATGGTGTGGCGCGCGGGCTGGCGCAACATCGGCATCAACCTCGGCGGCGTCAAGTATCACGGCGCGCAAGTGATCCCGGTGATGATCACGGCCGTGTCGCTGGTCGTGTCGTACTTCTCCGGGCCGATGCTGAACTTCGGCGATTTCTCGCGCTACTGCCGCTCGTTCGGCGAAGTGAAGCGCGGCAATTTCTGGGGGCTGCCCGTCAACTTCCTCGCGTTCTCGCTCGTCACGGTGATCACGACGGCCGCGACGCTGCCGGTGTTCGGCGAACTCATCACCGATCCCGTCGAGACGGTCGGCCGCATCGACCATCCGACCGCGGTGATCCTCGGCGCGCTGACGTTCACGATCGCGACGATCGGCATCAACATCGTCGCGAACTTCGTGTCGCCCGCGTTCGACTTCTCGAACGTCGCGCCGCGCCTGATCAGCTGGCGCGCGGGCGGGATGCTCGCGGCCGTCGCGTCGATCTTCATCACGCCGTGGAACCTGTTCAACAACCCGGCCGTGATCCACTACACGCTCGACGTGCTCGGCGCGTTCATCGGCCCGCTGTACGGCGTGCTGATCGCCGACTTCTATCTCGTCAAGCGCGGCCGGCTCGTTCGCGACGACCTGTACACGATGTCGGAAAGCGGCACGTACTGGTACACGGGCGGCGTGAACCGTCGTGCGCTCGCCGCGCTGCTGCCGGCAGCGGTGATCGCGGTCGTCTGCGTGATGGTGCCGGGCTGGCAGGGCGTCGCGAACTTCTCGTGGTTCATCGGCGCGGGGCTCGGCTTCGTGTTCTACCGGTTGCTCGTGAGCACGAAGGCGTGAGGAGCATGCGATGAAGATCCGACTGATCAATCCGAATACGACGCAGCGGATGACCGAAGCGATGGGCCGCTGCGCACGCGACGTCGCGGCCGCCGGCACGGAGATCGTCGCGGTGAGCCCGCCGATGGGGCCGCCGTCGATCGAAGGGTATTACGACGAGGCGCTCGCGACGCCCGGGCTGCTCGCCGAGATCGCGCAGGGCGAGCGCGACGGCTGCGACGCGTACGTGATCGCGTGCTTCGGCGATCCCGGCCTCTACGCAGCTCGCGAGCTCGCGCGCGGGCCGGTGATCGGCATCGCCGAGGCCGCGATGCATGCGGCGAGCGTGCTCGCGCCCGGCTTCTCGGTCGTCACGACCCTCGCGCGCACCTGCGGGATGGCGTGGCACCTGGCCGAACGCTACGGAATGAAGCGATTCTGCCGCAACGTGCGCGCGACCGACGTCGCGGTGCTCGAACTCGACCGGCCGGGCTCGGCCGCGCGCCGGATCATCGTCGACGAATGCCGGCGGGCGCTCGACGAGGACGGCGCCGACGCGATCGTGCTCGGCTGTGCGGGGATGGCCGAATTCGCGCACGAGATCGAGCAGCAGATCGGCGCACCGGTGGTCGAGGGCGTCACGGCGGCCGTCAAGTGGGCCGAGGCGCTCGTTGCGCTGCGCCTCGCGACCGCGAAGCGCGGCGACTACGCGCGGCCGCTGCCGAAGCGCTACGACGGCGCATTCGCCCGCTTCAGCCCGCCGGACGGGGATGCGGCGGAACCCGTCCCGAATTTGCCGCAACCGCACATACACACCGTCTGACATGCACTATCTGCGCCGCTGTATGGGCGCGTATGGACGTTTTCGCTACACTGGGCCGTCATCGCATCGGCTCACGCGGCCGCCCTGCGGCACCCGCGCGGTCGATGCGAACCCATTACTCCAGCGAACTTTCGCCGCACTTCGAACCATGTCACTCGATCCCAACTATCCTCGCGACCTGATCGGCTATGGCCGCCATCCCGTGCAGGCGAACTGGCCGGGGCGCGCCCGCGTCGCCGTGCAATTCGTGCTGAACTATGAAGAAGGCGGCGAGAACTGCGTGCTGCACGGCGATCCGGGCTCCGAGCAGTTCCTGTCCGAAATCGTCGGTGCGGCCGCGTATCCGGACCGCCACATGAGCATGGAGTCGATCTACGAATACGGTTCGCGGGCCGGCGTGTGGCGTATCCTGCGCGAATTCGAGAAGCGCGGGTTGCCGCTGACGGTATTCGGCGTCGGCATGGCGATCGAGCGTCACCCGGAGCTCGCGCGCGCGTTCGTCGAGCTCGGCCATGAGATCGCGTGCCACGGCTGGCGCTGGATCCATTACCAGAGCATGACGCCCGAACTCGAGGCCGAACACATGCGTCTCGGGATGGAGGCGATCGAGCGCGTGACGGGCGAGCGCCCGCTCGGCTGGTATACCGGCCGCGACAGCCCCAATACGCACCGCCTGGTCGCGGAATACGGCGGCTTCCTGTACGACTCCGACAACTACGGCGACGACCTGCCGTTCTGGATGGACGTCGCCGTGTCGGGCGGCGGCACGTCGCCGCAACTGATCGTCCCGTACACGCTCGACACGAACGACATGCGCTTCGCGACGCCGCAGGGCTTCAACACCGGCGATCACTTCTTCGACTATCTGCGCGACGCGTTCGACGTGCTGTATGCGGAGGGCGACGAGGCGCCGAAGATGCTGTCGATCGGCATGCACTGCCGGCTGCTCGGCCGGCCGGGCCGGTTCCGCGGGCTGCAGCGGTTCCTCGATCACATCGAGAAGCACGATCGCGTATGGGTGACGCGCCGTGTCGATATCGCGCGTCACTGGCGTGAACATCATCCGTATCAGCCCGGTCATCGAAACGAAGGGAAAGCATGAAGGCGATGCGTTACACGTTGAGTCAACTGAACACGATGGCGCCGAGCGCATTCGTCGCGGCGCTGTCGGGGATTTTCGAACATTCGCCGTGGGTGGCCGAGGTTGCCGCGGGCGAGCGGCCGTTCGCGAGCATCGACGCGTTGCACAAGACGATGTCGGGCGCGGTGGAAACGGGCGGCGAAGTGCGCCAGCTTGCGCTGATCAACGCTCACCCGGAGCTGGCCGGCAAGGCCGCCGTGCGCGGCGAGCTGACGGCCGAGTCGACGCGCGAGCAGAGCGGCGCGGGCCTCGACCAGTGCACGCAGGAAGAATTCGACAAGCTGCTGACGCTGAACCGCACGTATCGCGAGAAGTTCGGCTTCCCGTTCATCCTCGCGGTGCGCGGCTATGACCGGCACGGCATCATCGCGAACTTCGAGTCGCGCGTGAATCATTCGCGCGCCGAGGAGCTGCGCGCGAGCCTCGACCAGATCTACCGGATCGCGCGCTTCCGCCTCGACGACCTGATCGACGCCTGACACCGCAATACGGCCTGCTGCGTCGCGGCGGCCGGATCGCATCACTGAAACAAGGAAACATCATGGCTGTTCCGCTTCTCGATCCCAACGCACCCGAATTCACGCGGCGCTACGTGAATCTTGCCGACCCGCGTCTCGGTGCGCAGGCGCTCGAAGCCAGCGACGATTTCTTCGCGCCGAAGGACCGGATGCTGAACCCCGAGCCGGCCGTGTTCATTCCCGGCAAGTACGACGACCACGGCAAGTGGATGGACGGCTGGGAGACGCGCCGCAAGCGCACGACGGGGTACGACTGGTGCATCGTCAAGCTCGCGCGCCCGGGCGTGATCAAGGGCTTCGACATCGACACGAGCCATTTCACGGGCAACTTCCCGCCGGCCGCGTCGATCGAGGCCGCCTTCGTGGCCGACGGCGCGCCGACGCATGCGACCGAGTGGGTCGAGATCGTGCCGTCGACGACGCTGCAGGGCAACAGCCATCACTACGTCGAAGCGAGCGACGCACGCGCGTTCACGCACCTGCGTGTGAACATCTATCCGGACGGCGGCATTGCGCGCCTGCGCGTGTACGGCCAGCCTCAGCTCGACTGGGCCGGCGCGAGCGCGACCGAGCAGTTCGATCTCGCAGCGATGGAAAACGGCGGTTATGTCGTGGCCGCGAACAACCAGCATTTCGGCGTCGCGTCGAACCTGCTGCTGCCGGGCCGCGGCGTGAACATGGGCGATGGCTGGGAAACCCGCCGCCGCCGCGAGCCGGGCAACGACTGGGCGATCATCGCGCTCGCGCAGCCGGGCGTGATCCGCAAGATCGAAGTCGATACCGCGTTCTTCAAGGGCAACTACCCGGACCGCTGCTCGATCCAGGCTGCCTATGTGTCGGGCGGCACCGACAGCTCGCTGATCACGCAGTCGATGTTCTGGCCGGTGCTGCTCGGCGAACAGAAGCTGCAGATGGACAAGCAGCACTACTTCGAAGCCGACATCGCGTCGCTCGGCCCCGTCACGCACGTGCGACTGAACATCATTCCGGACGGCGGCGTGTCGCGCCTGCGTCTGTGGGGGACGCTCGACAAATGAAGACGCTTGTTATCGAACCGCTGACCAAGGAGGCGTTCGCGCCGTTCGGCGACGTGATCGAGACGGAAGGCGCGAAGCAGATCCCGATCAACCTCGGCACGACGATCCGCTTTCACGATCTCGCGAAAGTCGATGTGACGGATGAAGACGGCCGCACGCTCGTCAACCTGTTTCGAGGCCAGCCGCGCACGCTGCCGTTCGAAGTGAAGATGCTCGAGCGGCACCCGCTCGGCAGCCAGGCATTCGTGCCGCTGAACGACCAGCCGTATCTCGTCGTCGTGGCGCCAGCAGGCGATCTCGACCCGGCGAAGATCCGCGCGTTCGTGACGAGCGGCTGGCAGGGCGTCAACTATGCGAAGGGCGTGTGGCATCACCCACTGATCGCACTCGGCGGCGTCAGCGATTTCATCGTCGTCGACCGTGGCGGCGACGGCCTGAACCTCAACGAGCAGGATCTGCAGGAATCGCTGTGGCTCACCGACGAGGCGCTGCATGCGCTGACGGCCTGAGTCGCCGGCGCTTCCGCGCCAGCTTGTCGAACCCCGCGCAACTTGCGCGGGTTTTTTATGTGCAGCCGTTTATGCGCGATTCAGGTCGGCACAGCCTTGCCCGTGTCGCGCGAACCGCTGCCGCCGCGACGCCGGTTCGCGACCGGCGCATGCTGCGCCATCAGGTCGGCGATCCAGTCGACGAAGACGCGCAGCTTCGCGCTGACGTGCCGGTTCGGCGGGAACGCGACGTACATCGGCATCGGTTCGAGTTGCCACGCGTCGAACAGCGGCACCAGTTCGCCACGCTCGCGATGCGCGGCAGCCATGTAGTCGGGTAGCCACAGAATGCCCAGCCCGGCGAGGCCGGCCTCGAGGTATGCATTGCCGTCGTCGACGGCGAGCACGTAGCGCCCGCGCACGTCGACGCGCTCGCCGTCGCATTCCATCGCAAACGGCAGCGCCTTGCCGGTACGCGCCCACAGGAAGCCGACGATCCGATGATGCGTGTCTTCAAGTTCACTTGGATGCGACGGCGTGCCGGCACGCGCGAGATAGGCCGGCGACGCGTACACGCCGAGCCGCAGGTCGCCGACGCGACGCGTGACCAGCGAACGGTCGGCCGGTTCGCCGCCGCGCACGACGCAGTCGACGTTCTCGCCGATCACGTCCACCACGCGGTCGCTCACGCCCATATCGAGCTGGATGTCCGGGTAGCGCGCATGGAACGCCGGCAGCGCGGGGATCAGGATCAGGCGCGCGAACGGGCTCGGCACGTCCACGCGCAGCCGCCCCCGGGGCGACGCGGACGCCGCGGACAGGCTCGTTTCGGCATCGTCCATGTCGGCCAGCAGCCGCACCACGCGCTCGTAGTACGCGGCACCGTCGGCGGTGACGACGACCTTGCGCGTCGTGCGGTTGAACAGCTTCACGCGCAGCCGCGCTTCGAGCTGCTGCACCAGTTGCGTGACGGTGGTGCGGCTCATGTGCAGCGTCTCGGCCGCCTTCGTGAAGCTGCCGGCCTCCACTACGCGGGCGAACGCCTGCATTGCGTCGAATCGATCCATCGGGTCAGGGCTCCGCGTCGGTCGGAAATTGTTTGGTGCGCGCAAACAGTGTTGGACAGGGTTGCCGGTTTATCCGCCGGGCAACGGTCATTAAAGTGCCTTCATCGTTGATGCAGGGGCGGCTTCGCCCCACTGACTGATGGAGGTGTTGGATGGCAAAGCGTAGCGTAGTTTTTCCGCCCGGTCGCCAGGCGCTGTACGAGCGCAACCGCTATTCGCCGGCGCTGCGCTCGAACGGTTTCCTGTTCGTGTCCGGGCAGGTCGGCAGCCGCGACGACGGTTCGCCCGAGCCGGAGCTGGGCGCGCAGGTTCGCCGCGCGTTCGACAACCTGAACGCGGTGCTGCGTGCGGCCGGCTGCACGTTCGACGATGTCGTCGACGTGACGGTGTTCCTCGTCGACCCCGAAGCGACGTTCGAGCGGATCTGGGAGATCGTCCCCGAGTACTGGGGCGATGCGCCGCATCCGACGCTGACCGCCGTCGGCGTGACCTGGCTGTACGGCTTCCAGTTCGAGATCAAGGCGATCGCGCGGCTGCCGGAGTCCGTCGACGGATGAGGTGACCTGCAGCGCACCCGCGTTCCGAGGCTGGCTTGCGGACGAAGTCGCGGCGGTGCGTGCATGGCGCCGTCATCGCGCGTGCTATCGTGCCCGCATCGCCACCGCACGACGTCCGGAACCGGACGTGTTCCTCCGATGAGCCAACCTGAAAACGACCTCGCGGTCCTGCTGCGCACGATGCAACCCGAACTGCATCCGGGCGCGTTCGCGTTTGTCTCGCTGCCGACCGATGTGGACGTATCGTTATCCGAAGTGATTGCAACGTTCCGCGAAGCGGAAGGGCTGACGGTCGTCGTCGGCGAGGAGGTGGCCGTGCGTCGCGGCTGGCCCGTGCTGTTCCGCGCCGCGTGGATCACGCTTACCGTGCATTCCGATCTCGCGGCAGTCGGCCTCACCGCGGCGTTCGCGCGGGCGCTCGGCGCGGCCGGGATCAGTTGCAACGTGATGGCGGCCGCGTACCACGATCACATCTTCGTGCCGTTCGACGACGGCCCGCGCGCCCTCGAGGCGCTCGTCGCACTGCAACGCGATGCGATGCACGGCTAGCGCGCGGCGCATTCGGAACACGCAAAAAAACGGGCCCGTCACCGGGCCCGCGAACGGAGAGGATTGCGCCGGCAACCGGCGCACGGCGGCTTACTTGACCGCGCCGCCCTCGAACCAGGCAGCGAGCTTCGTCCGCTCGTCGTCGGTCATGTGCGTGACGTTGCCGATCGGCATCGCCTTCAGGCGCACGGCCTGTTCGTAGATGCGCTGCGCGTTCTTCGACACTTCGTCCGGCGTGTCGAACAGCACGCCCGCGGGCGCGCTGCCCATCAGCGTCGGCTTCGACGAGTGGCACTCGACGCAGCGCTGCTGCAGGATCGGCATGATGTCGTTGATCACGATCTTCGGCGCGTTGGCGGCCTGCGCTTCCGGTGCGACCGGCTTCGGCATCGTCCACACCAGCGCGCCCGACAGCAGCGCGACGCCGCCGATCGGCAGGTACCACAGCTGCTTGCCGCGGTGACGCATCACGAAGAACTGGCGGATCAGCGCGCCGGCCAGCATGATCAGCACGAGCACGACCCAGTTGAACTTGTTCGTGTACGTCATCGCATAGTGGTTCGACAGCATCGCGAACACGACAGGCAGCGTGAAGTACGTGTTGTGCACCGAGCGCTGCTTGCCGCGCTTGCCATAGATCGGGTTCGGCTCTTCGCCCTTGAGCATCTTGTCGACCATCTTGCGCTGGCCGGGGATGATCACGAAAAACACGTTCGCCGACATGATCGTCGCGAGCATCGCGCCGACGATCAGGTAGGCCGCACGGCCCGAGAAGATGTGGCACGCGAGATACGCTGCGACGACGACGTAAAGGCCGACGCAAATACCGAGCACGCGGTCGTTGGTGCCGAGGATGCGGCACAGCGAGTCGTAGACGATCCAGCCGGCTGCGAGGAAGCCGAGCGCGGATGCGACGGCGACGACCGGGCCCATGTCGAGCACGCTCTTGTCGATCAGGTACGTGTTCGGCGCGAGCAGGTACAGCACGAAGAACAGCGAGAAGCCCGACAGCCAGGTCGTGTACGACGGCCACTTCGACCAGTGCAGGTCATCCGGCATTTCCGGCGGGGCGACCGTGTACTTCTGCATGTTGTAGAAGCCGCCGCCGTGGACGTGCCACAGTTCTCCGAATACCCCGCGCTTGCGCTGGTTCGGGTCGGTCGGCGGTTTCAGGCTGTTGTCGAGCGCGACGAAATAGAACGACTCGCCGATCCACGCGATGGCGACGATGACGTGCAGCCATCGCAGCGCGAGGTTCAGCCAGTCGGTGATGAAGCCTTCCATGAAACTCCTCCAGACTCAGATCGTTTGTCTTTGATGCAGGCGCCGATGCGATGTCAGCTGCCGCGATAGGTGCTGTACGACCACGGCGACACGAGCAGTGGCACGTGGTAGTGCGAACCGGTGTCGGCGATGCCGAAGCGCAGCACGACGCGGTCGACGAAACGGGGTTCGGGCACCTTCACGCCGAGCGACGCGAAGTAGTCGCCGGCATGGAACACGAGTTCGTATTCGCCGGCGGCGAGCGCAGCGCCTTCGAGCAGGGGTTCGTCGCAGCGGCCGTCGCTATTGGTCAGCACGGTCTTGATCGCGCGGCGCGATTCGCCGTCCAGCGCGTAGAGGTCGACCTTGATTGCGGCGCCGGGACGACCGTGTGCCGTATCGAGTACGTGGGTAGTGAGCTTTCCCATTCGTTGTGTCCTTGTGTGAATGCGAGGTTCGGCGGCGACTCGATCCATTGACTGTGCGGCGGATCGAGGCTCCACGTCACGTGGCTACATACCCGTCGGCGAGGTGAAGCGAGCGCCGTGCAGGCATTGTAAAAAGGTTCCCTGCGCAAATACGGGCGCGATATCAAAGATAATGCGCCGCGCATAAGCAGCTGTCGACGGCACGCCGACAGGGCTTCCAGCGGGCGTTTCGGGCATCCGGCGGCAGGACGGACCAAGCGCGCGCGGCGTACCATATCGGAACCGTGAAGTGCGGTATTCGGGATCGCGCATTGTGCGCCGCGCGCGCTTGGGCGATCCTCCCGTCGTGCGCGTCGGCCTGTGGCCCGCGCGTACCCCCGAAGACGGCGAGCACGCCGGGTAACCGGGCCAGGGCGTTCGAACGGACGCAGGCACCGGGGCGTGCCGCGAATCGCGTTCGAACGGCTTTGTGACCGTCCCCGGGAATCAGCCCCTGGGGCCGACCGACGCGGAGAACGCATGAACCTCGAGCAGCACGCCGGCGCACGCGCGCCGAACGCATCCCCATCCCGCCCGAAAACCCTGCTGGTCAAGCACGCCGACGTGCTCGTGACCATGGACGACACGCGCCGCGAATTGCGCGACGCGGGGCTCTACATCGAAGACAACCGGATCGTCGCGGTCGGCCCGACCGCCGAGCTGCCCGACGCGGCCGACGAAGTGCTGGACCTGCGCGGCCACCTCGTGATCCCGGGGCTCGTGAACACGCACCACCACATGTACCAGAGCCTCACGCGCGCGGTGCCGGCTGCGCAGAACGCCGAGCTGTTCGGCTGGCTCACGAACCTGTACCGGATCTGGGCGCACCTGACGCCCGAGATGATCGAGGTGTCGACGCTCACCGCGATGGCCGAGCTGCTGCAGTCGGGCTGCACGACGTCGAGCGACCACCTGTACATCTACCCGAACGGCAGCCGGCTCGACGACAGCATCGGCGCCGCGCGGCGAATCGGCATGCGCTTTCACGCGAGCCGCGGCGCGATGAGCGTCGGCCAGCGCGACGGCGGGCTGCCGCCCGATTCGGTCGTCGAGCGCGAACCCGATATCCTGCGCGACACGCAGCGCCTGATCGAGACCTATCACGACGAAGGCCGCTACGCGATGCTGCGCGTGGTGGTCGCGCCATGCTCGCCGTTTTCGGTGAGCCGCGACCTGATGCGCGACGCGGCCGTGCTCGCGCGCGAGTACGGCGTGTCGCTGCACACGCACCTGGCGGAGAACGTCAACGATATCGCGTACAGCCGCGAGAAGTTCGGGATGACACCCGCCGAATATGCGGAAGATCTCGGCTGGGTCGGCCGCGACGTATGGCATGCGCACTGCGTGCAGCTCGACGATGCGGGCATCGGCCTGTTCGCGCGCACCGGCACGGGCGTCGCGCACTGTCCGTGCTCGAACATGCGGCTCGCGTCGGGTATCGCGCCGGTGAAGAAGATGCGTCTCGCGGGTGTGCCGGTCGGCCTCGGCGTCGACGGCTCCGCGTCGAACGACGGCGCGCAGATGGTCGCGGAAGTGCGGCAGGCGCTGCTGCTGCAGCGGGTCGGTTTCGGGCCCGATGCGATGACCGCGCGCGAAGCGCTCGAGATCGCGACGCTCGGCGGAGCGAAGGTGCTGAACCGCGACGATATCGGCGCGTTGAAGCCCGGCATGGCCGCGGACTTCGCCGCGTTCGACCTGCGCCAGCCGCTGTTCGCGGGCGCGCTGCACGATCCGGTCGCGGCGCTCGTGTTCTGCGCGCCGTCGCAGACGGCGTACACGGTGGTGAACGGGAAGGTAGTGGTGCGGGAAGGGCGGTTGGCGACGCTCGATCTGCCGCCCGTCATCGAGCGCCATAACGCGCTCGCGTATGCATTGGTCGACGCATCGCGCTGAACGAAGCCTGAAGCGATACGGCGGCCGCCTTGCCGGGCGTGCCGCCAGCTGCTGGCCGTCACCGCGCGGCGACGGCGCGGGCGGCGTGTGCCGTTACGCCTCGATCAGCGTGCGGGTGGCTTCGGCAACGAGGCTGCGCAGCCAGCGCACTTCGTCGGAGTAGTGGCAGCGCTCGTGCCACAGCTGGTAGTACTGCATCGGCGGGAAGTCGAGCGGCGCCGGCACGACCGACAGCGGCAGGAACTTCGCGTAGTGATCGGCGAACAGGCGCGTGGTCGTGAAGATCAGGTCGGACTTCACGAGCACGTACGGCGCGAGGTTGAAGTACGGCAGCGTGACGACCACGTGGCGCTTGAGCCGTTCGCGCGCAAGATGCACGTCGATCGCGCCGCGCTGGCCGACCGAGTACGGCGTCGGCGCGAGATGCGGCGCGTTCAGGTACTGGTCGAGCGTGAGCCCGCCGCGCTTCGCGAACGGGTGCGTGTTGCTCATCAGGCAGACGATCTCGTCGACGAACAGGTTCGACAGGTGCAGCTGCTCGGGCGGTTCGGGCCAGTTGCCGACGACGATGTCGAGCTTGCCGTCTTCCAGCGCGAGTTCGTAGTCGAACGCGGGGCCGAGCGAGTGAAACTCGAGCGTTGCGTTCGGCGCGGCCAGGCGGAAGCGCTCGACGACGGTCGGCACGAACAGCACGTTCAGGTAGTCGGGGCAACCGATCCGGTAGCAGCGGATCGACGTGGCCGGGTCGAAGTTGTGCTGCTGGAACTTGATGCGCTCGATTTCACGCAGCGCATTCTGCACGGGCTCGAGCAGACGCAGCCCGTATTCGGTCGGCACCATGCCGGATTTGCCGCGCACCAGCAGCGGATCGCCGGTGATGTCGCGCAGGCGCCGCAGCGCGGCGCTGATCGCCGGTTGCGACTGGTTCAGTTTGACGGCCGCGCGCGTGACGCTGCGCTCCATCAACAAGGTGTGCAAGACGCGCAAGAGGTACGTGTCGATCGCCTCGCGTTGCTGACTCATGATTTCTCCGGGTTATATGTCCAGGCTGATCGAGGGGTACTGTGGGTATATCGTTTTTAATATGAACGAAAGTCAGCGTCAAGCGATGGATACCCGCAGGCACCCGCCGGCCGGGCCGCGACAAGGGGCCTGAACGGGGAGGCGGGGCGCGCGGCGCCGCGCGGATACGCGTTGCGCGTATTCGGATCGCGGCGCGGCGTGTGATGCGGCGGCTGCGTCAGTCGTCGATGCGCATGCCGACCTTCAGCGTGACCTGCCAGTGAACGACCTGGTCGCCTTCGATGTGGCCGCGCGTTTCGGTCACCTGGAACCAGTGCAGGTTATGCAGCGTCTTGCCGGCCTTCGAGATCGCGTTGCGGATGGCGTCGTCGCTCGATTGCTGCGACGAACCGGTCAGTTCGATCAGCTTGTACACGTGGTCGCTCATGATGCGCTCCCTGGGATATCGGTCTATATCGCCGGTGCAAGCTGCGGTCCCGAGGCGGCGCCGCGCGTGCCCGGCTTCTTGAGTGATAGGTATGATGGGCGGCAAGTGCAACCCATATCGGAGACGAGGAACATCGTGGAAGTCGGATTTTGCGGACCGGGATTGATGGGCGCGCCGATGATTCGGCATTTGCTGGCGGCCGGGTATCGGGTCAGCGTGTGGAATCGCTCGCGCGACAAGGCCGAGGCGCTCGTGAAGGACGGCGCGCAGGTGGTCGGCACGCCGCGCGAACTGGCGGAACGCGTCGATACGGTATTCGTCTGTGTGCTCGACGGGCGTGCGGTCGGCGACGTCGTGTTCGGCGAGCACGGGCTGCTTTCCGGTGACGCGGCGGCGCGCCGCCTGCGGCGCATCGTTGATCATTCGACCATTCCGCCTGCCGCGACGCGCGACTACGCGGCGCGCGCGGCCGCGCTCGGCGCCGGCTGGGTCGATGCGCCCGTGTCGGGCGGCGTGCCGGGCGCGCAGGCCGGCACGCTCGCGGTGATGGCCGGCGGCCGCGCGGCCGATCTCGACGCGGTGCGGCCGCTGATCGGCACGTACGCGTCGCGCATCACGCATATGGGCGACGCGGGCGCGGGCCAGACGGCGAAGCTGTGCAACCAGGCGATCGTCACCGCGACGGTGACCGCGATCGCCGAGGCCGTCGGCCTGGCGCAGGCGAGCGGCATCGACGCCGCGCGGCTGGCCGAGGCGCTGGCCGGCGGCTGGGCCGATTCGGTGCTGCTGCAGACGTTCGTGCCGCGCATGACGTCGGGTGGTCACGCGTCGATCGGCGCGCTCAGCACGTTCCAGAAGGACGTCGACGCGATCGCCGACGCGGCGCGCGACACAGGCGCGGTGATGCCCGTGTCGGCGACCGTGCAGCAGGTGCTGCGGCTCGGCGCCGCGCAGGGGCTCGCCGGCGCCGATTTCGCCGCGTTCATCGACATCGTGCGGCCCGGCAACGGGCGTCGGCAGCCCGCGTGACGGGCAAGCGGCGCGCGTGAATGGCAGATGGGCCGCCCGGAGGCGGCCCATCGAATGACTGGCGGTTCAGCCGAGGGAGCGAGGTGTCGTGTCGCCGGCGTTCTGGCGACCGAGCCCGCCGCGCAGGCTCGCTTTCGTGCCTGCACCAAACTCGGGCAGGATGCGCGCGCGTGCCCGGCTCGCGAATACCAGGAAGCCGAAGCCGTTCGCTTCGTACCAGTACCCGCCGTTCTCGAGGCCGTCCAGCGGCTGCTCGAGCGCGTTGGCGATCGATTCGATGCAGCGCTTGCGCAGCTCGGCGATGGCCGGATAGGGCGGCTGTGCGCCGCGCACGCTGCACAGGAGCACGTCGAGACCGGGCAGCACATGCGCGTAGAGGACGGGTTCGTCCTGCGCACGGGCGCGGGCAATCTTGGTGTCGAGCTGGGCGAAAGGTTTCGAGTGGCGCAACACCGCAAGGAATGACTCCTGGCCATCCTGTTGGGCACGCCGACGTTTTTTCGGGAAGGACATAAACACTCGCCTCAAAAACAATTGCAAGAAATGCGGCACTTTCATGCGACCCACTCCCGGCTATGTACGCCGCATGTCGATCCTTTATAGCACACGAAAATGCTGCATTCGTGCAGTACGACGATCAATGTCTCCCGTCGACCTGCTCGCCCTGATCGACACAGCCAGCGTCTTGGCGCCCGTACTGTCGTTTAGTCTCCATCATAGACCCGCTTTCCCCGCGCGTGCATTCGTGCGTCACAAAAAAGTGAGACAGGCCGCATGCGGCGGTGCACGGCGCGCGCAATAAAAAGGCCCGCACGGGGCGGGCCTGGCGGGCGGGGCGCTCGGCGATCAGCGCTGCTTGAGCGAATCGCGGATCTCGCGCAGCAGTACGGTGTCTTCCGGCGTCGCGGCCGGCGCGGCTTCTTCCGGCTTGCGCAGCTTGTTGATGAATTTCACCATCAGGAAAATGATGAACGCGAGGATGACGAAATTGATCGCCACGGTGATGAACGAGCCGTAGCCGAACGCGGCAACACCCGCGGTCTGCAGGTCCTTGAACGAATCGGGATTACCCTTGAACGTCGGAGGGATGGTGCCGAGCAGAACGAACTTGTTCGAGAAATCCAGGCCGCCCGTCAGCAAGCCGATGACCGGCATGATGAGGTCTTTCACGATCGAGTCGACGATCTTCGAGAAGGCGCCGCCGATGATCACGCCGACGGCGAGATCCATCACGTTGCCCTTGACGGCGAACTCCTTGAATTCCTTGATGATGCTCATGAGCGGCTTTCTCCTTGTTGGTGCCAGAGGAGGCGTGCCGCGACGCGCAGGCTTGTATTGCGTCGAATGAGGGTCGGTGGCACGCCGATGGCCGCATGATAGCGAACGCTCCCCATTGCCGGTAGTCCATCTTGAAATGATTGACAAATCCGCGCGTCGGCGCGGCCGGACATGCAGGGGAGCGTGGCGTGTGTTGCGGGGGGGGGGGGGGGGGGGGGGGGCCCGGGGGGGGGGCGCTGCTCGAGCGGAACGGCTGATGTGGAGCGGAGCGACAACGACGGCCATAATTTACTTCATTAAATATTCGATTTGATTGTTGCTGTTGTTTTTGTTGTCATGCC